>WRJO01000080.1 GCA_009778545.1 Treponema sp.
GTTTCCATCGCATCGCTCATCTTGTCGGCGTACATGATCACCTTGCCCGCGGCGTTCCGAGCAGCCCGCCCGATTATCTGCACCAGGCTCGTCAGCGATCGCAAAAAGCCGATCTTGTCCGCGTCAAGAATCGCGATAAACGAAACCTCCGGCAGGTCGATACCTTCGCGCAATAAATTTATCCCCACCAATATGTCAAAGTCCCCCTGCCGCAGTTGGGTGAGTATCTCCACCCGCTCGATGGTTTCAACTTCGCTGTGGATGTAGCGGACTTTCAGACCCAGGCCTGAAAGGTAGTCGGTCAGGTCTTCGGCCATTTTTTTGGTGAGGGTAAGGATCAGCGAGCGCTCGCCGGCCTTGATCCGTTTTTGCACCTCGCCATAGATGTCCTCCATTTGGCCTTCGCTGGGGCGCACTTCGATTACCGGGTCCAACAGGCCGGTGGGACGGATCATCTGCTGCACGACCCTTGCGCTCTGGTCAATTTCGGTTTTGCCGGGGGTGGCGGACACAAAAACAGTTGTATCCAGCCGCGCGGCGAATTCGTCGTAGCGCAGGGGGCGGTTGTCCAGGGCGCAGGGCAGGCGGAAACCGTAATCCACGAGGCTCTGCTTGCGGCTGCGATCCCCGGCATACATCGCCCCAATTTGGGGAAGGGTTACATGGCTCTCGTCGATAAAGGTAAGGTGCCGCGCGGGAAGGTAATCGACCAGGGTGTCCGGGGACTCGCCGGGTTTCCGCCCCGCCAAAAGCGCGGAATAGTTTTCGATGCCGGGGCAGTAGCCCATCTCGGTGAGCATCTCAATATCGTACTCGACACGGGTTTTCAGGCGCTCGGCTTCCATTATCTTCCCCGCGCTTTTGAAAAATTCCAGCCGCGCCGCCAGTTCCTGCCGTATCGCCCCCATCGTATTACGCACCGTTTCGGCGGGCATAACGAACTGCTTGGCGGGGTAGATCAGCGCCCGGTCGAGGTCTTCCAGTATTTCCCCCGACACGGGGTTAAAGCGCCGGATCCGCTCGACGCGATCCCAGTCCAGGTCGACGCGGTAGGCTTCTTCCATGTAGGCGGGAAAAATTTCCAGCGTGTCGCCCCGGCGGCGGAAACGCCCCCGTTCCAGCACCGCGTCGTTGCGCTCGTACTGAAGCTCCACAAAGCGGCGTATCAGGGCGTCTACGTCGACAACCTCGCCCTTTGAAAAAGTGGAGGTCATCTTCTTGTACACTTCCGGCGTTACCATGCCGTAAATACATGAAACCGTCGCCACGATGATAACGTCTTCCCGCTCCATCATGCTGCGCGCCGCCGACAGCCGCATCCGCTCTATCTCGTCGTTTATTGAAGCGTCTTTTTCGATGTACAGATCGCGGCTGGCAACGTATGCTTCCGGCTGGTAGTAATCGTAATAGGAAACAAAATACTCCACCGCGTTGTTGGGAAAAAAGCCCTTGAACTCCCGGTATAGCTGCGCCGCCAAAGTCTTGTTGTGGCTGACGACCAGGGTGGGCATCTGCACCGCCTCGATGATCTTCGCCATGGTAAAGGTCTTTCCCGACCCGGTAACGCCCTGTAAAACCTGGTACTTGTCCCCGGCATTAATCCCCTTGTTGTGGCTGACGACCAGGGTGGGCATCTGCACCGCCTCGATGATCTTCGCCATGGTAAAGGTCTTTCCCGACCCGGTAACGCCCTGTAAAACCTGGTACTTGTCCCCGGCATTAATCCCGGCGGCCAGCGCGGCGACGGCTTCGCCCTGATCCCCCGCCGGCTTGAACGGCGAAATTACCTCAAACGGACGCATGCTTCCCTAAGGACGTATTATTTTATCCGCCGGAAGCAGTTTTTTAATAATCTCGAAGAGTTTTTCCTGATTGACGGGTTTGGTTATAAACCCGTCGATACCCTGACTGGAAAAGGATTCTTTCAATCCGTCAAGCGTACTGGCGGTAAGCACTACAATCGGCAAATTATGGAAATAGCCGTCATCATCGGCAAGGCTTCGGATACGGGAAACAGTTTCTATGCCGTCCATTTCCGGCATTATCTGATCCATAAAAACCAAATCGTAGCGTTCGTTTTGGACCATTTCGACTGCCTGCGCCCCGCTCAGGGAAACATAAACCGTTGCGCCGCAGGGGTGTATCATCTCTGTGGTGATTTTAATGTCTGTCGGAAGGTCGTCTACGACGAGAATTTTGGCTTCGGGGGCGGAAAAACCCGGCGATAATTTTGAATGGTCTGTCACAGGTTTATTATTTCATAAATGCCGGAAAAATGCAATATCACTATTGGTTATAGGAGATTCCTTTTTTCATCGGCCACATTGAACAGACACGCCTACATTATTTGCTCATCTATGGGTTTGCCGCCGGGAACCATTGGCAAAACCCGTTCGTCAATGTCGATAATCGTTTCGATTAACGCAGGCCTTCCGGCCTTAATCGCGTCCAGGCTTTTTTGCAGCGCGGCGAGAAACCCCGCCTCGCTGTCGGCGCGGCTGGCGGGAACGCCGTACGCATCTGCCAGTTTGACAAAATCCGGTCCGAGGTTTTCAAGCCCGGTCTCGCTGTAGCGGCCCCCGTAAAAAAAATTCTGCCACTGGCGCAACATTCCCAGGGCACGGTTATTGAAGACGATGATCAGCACGGGAAGGTCGTAACGGACCAGCGTCGCCATTTCGGCGCAGTTCATCCTGAAACAACCGTCGCCGGTAAACAGCGCCACGGAACTTGCTTGCATGGCGACCTTTGCCCCCATCGCCGCGCCCATGCCGAACCCCATCGTGCCCATGCCGGCAGAGGTTAAAAAGGAGCGGGGGCGGTTAAAGGGGAAGAACTGCGCCGTCCATATCTGGTGCTGGCCGACATCGGTAACGGCTATCGCGTTTTCGCCTAACGCCTTTGCCGTTTCGGCAATCACAAAGCGCGGATGCAGGGACGTTTTGCGGTGGTGATCCCTGGGCGTTACCGCCTTCCATTCGGCGACTTCTTTGTCCCATTCGGTTGCCATTTTTGCGGGAAGTTTTTGCAGCAGGCGTGACAGCACGATTTTAATGTCGCCGGTCACGGAGACGTCGGCCTGAATGTTTTTGTTGATCTCCGCCGGATCGATGTCGATGTGCAGCACCTTTGCCCCCCTGGCGAATTTTTCAACCTGCGAGGTGACGCGGTCGGAAAAGCGCGCGCCCACGGCGATCAAAAGGTCGGCCTTCTGCACCGCCTTGTTGGAAGCGGCGGTTCCGTGCATTCCGATTAGGCCGGTGCAGAGCCGGTGGTCGTGAGGGAGCGCCCCCATTCCCGGCAGACTCAGCGCCACCGGCGCGTTCAACCGCTCGGCAAGCATTCGCAGTTCATCCTGCGCGCCGGAAATTATCGCCCCGCCGCCCGCGTACAACACCGGCCGTTTCGCGCTTTGCAACAGCGCGGCGGCGGCTTCAATGTCGGCATCGCTAAAGGCGGCGCGGTTTTGCCGTCCGGCAAGCCGCAGCGCCCGCCCGCCCGCAGCCGGTGAAGCAGACGTTTTTTTCCATTCGCCCAAAGCCGCGCCGACATCCTTGGGAATGTCGATTAACACCGGCCCCGGCCTGCCCGATTTGGCGACGACAAACGCCTCCCGCACCACTTCGGCAAGGTCATTAACGTCCTTGACGATCCAGTTATGTTTAACGATGGGCATGGTAATCCCGGCGATGTCCACTTCCTGAAAACTGTCTTTGCCGAGCAGGTCTACGCTTACGTTGCCGGTGATGGCAACGATGGGAACCGAGTCAATGCAGGCGGTGGCAATGCCGGTAACCAGGTTAGTCGCGCCCGGGCCGGAAGTGGCAAGGCACACCCCCACCCTGCCGCTTGATCGCGCATAACCATCGGCGGCATGGGCGGCATGCTGTTCATGGCTCACGAGTACGTGGCGGATCCGCTCCCGCTGCCTGTACAGTTCGTCGTAAATGTGGAGCACCGCCCCCCCCGGATACCCGAAGATCGTATCCACTCCCTGCTCAATCAGGCACTCAATAAGTATCCGCGCCCCCGTATATAACATTTTAACTCCCTTTAATAGCTCTCACAAAGGCACAAAGGCACAGAGGAATAATTGAAATTTCTATCTTTCTTTTCTTTACATTCACCGTGCCTCTGTGCCTCCGTGTGATAAAATTTCAAATAAAGTTTCTTTACAAGGACTCGCTACCCGCCAGTTTCCATGTCGCTGATCAATTTGTACTCGATGGAATCTACCAGCGCGGCGCGGCTTGCGTCGATGATGTCGGCGGAAACGCCAACGGTGTTCCAGCTTCGCTGGCCGTCGGTGGATTCGATAAGGACACGCACCCGTGCGGCGGTCGCCTCCTTGCCGTCGATCACGCGGACCTTGTAATCCTCCAGCCGAACCTTCGCCAGATCCGGGTAAAAGCGGGTCAGCGCCCGCCTGAGCGCGCCGTCCAGGGCGTTCACCGGCCCGTCTCCCTCGGCGGCGGCGATCTCGTACTGGTCGCCAACCAGCACCTTTACCCAGGCGTGAGAACAGGCAAGCGCAACACCGGCGGGATGTTCGCTCATCACGCGGTATGCGGCGATTTGGAACAGACTCTTGTGCCTGCCCAATTCCCGCCGGACGAGGATTTCAAAACTCGCGTCGGCCCCTTCAAAAGCCCAGCCCTCCGCCTCAAGCTTTTTAAGTTTTGCGGCTAACGCGGCAATTACCGGATGATCCTTGGTGATCGACGGCTCGGTTTTTTTTACCCGCTCGGCAATCGCCGCCCTGCCGCCGGACTCGCTCATCAAAAAATGCCGCTCGTTGCCCACCGCCTCCGGCTCGATATGTTCGAACGATCGCCTGTTTTTCAGAATACCGTCGGCGTGCATTCCCGCCTTGTGCGAAAAGGCGTGCGCCCCCACATACGGCATATCGTCGCTGATGGAAACATTTGCAATCTCCGCGACACGGCGCGTCAGATCGGCAATGCGGACAAGGTTCCCCTCCGGCAGGCAGCGCAGTCCCATCTTGAGTTCCAGGCCGGGGATTAGCGCCGCGAGCGCCGTGTTGCCGCAGCGTTCGCCAAAACCCACCAGCGTCCCCTGCGCGTGATAGCAGCCCGCCTGCACCGCGGCTAAGGTATTCGCCAGCGCAAGCCCGCAGTCATTATGCGCGTGAATACCAAGCAGGGGGGCATATTTCCCCGCCTCAAAATGGTGACTGTCACCTTTTATGTTATGCCCCCCTCCGCTCCGGCCTCCTCGGGGCTGCGCCCCTGCGGTGTCCTCCGCTACCCCCCAAAGTTCAGCCTGCGCCGCTTTTACCCCGGCGGCGACGGCGTCGGGAAAAGCGCCGCCGTTGGTATCGCATAACACGATACGATCTGCGCCCGCGTCCGCCGCCGCCCTGATCGTGGAAAGCGCGTATGCGGGATCGGCTGCAAAACCGTCAAAAAAATGTTCCGCGTCAAAAATGACCTTTCTGCCCTCGGCAATGCAGAACGCCGCCGTTTCGGCGATCATGTCGAGATTTTCCTGCGGCTCGACCCGCAGCACTTCCCTCGCATGCAAATCCCAGCTCTTGCCGAATATCACCACAGCGCCGGTTCCCGCGTCCAGCAGCGAGCGAATCTGCGGATCATCCGCCGCCTTCACTCCCCTTTTGCGGGTCGGGCCGAAGGCGCACAATCCGGCATGGCGCAGCTTGAGCGCAGACGCGATCCGGAAAAATTCCAGGTCTTTGGGATTACTCCCCGGATTCCCCGCCTCGATCCACGCCACACCCAACTCGTCCAGCGCTTCCGTAACGGCAAGTTTATCCCGCAGGGAAAACACAATCCCCTCCCCCTGCGCCCCATCGCGTAACGTAGTATCAAGTATTTCAATCTCAATCATTGATTTGCTCCATAATTACTCACACGGAGGCACGAAGGCACGGAAAGTAATTAAGGTCAGAATAGTCGAAAATTTCATATTTTCCTCTGTGCCTCTGTGCCTCTGTGCCTCTGTGTGATGGAATGCAAAAAAAGTGTTCACTATTCACTGTGTAAATGCCACTCCATTGCGTTTATCGCGGATAAATATGCCTTTATCGACGATTCTACCACGTCGGTTGAAAGGCCGCGGCCGTTCCAGCGGCGGCCGTCAAGGGATATCCTTACCATCGTTTCGCCCTGCGAGGACGAGCCGCCGGTAATCGCGCCGATTTCGTATAACTCCAGTTCCGGCTCCCTGCCCACGATGTGGTTTATCGCCCGGAAGATCGAGTCGATGGGGCCGTCGCCCATGCAGACGTGCTGTTTGTGCCTGCCGTCGCGGTGCTTCAGGCGGATAATGCCGGAGGCGCCCAGAGCCGAGCCGGTGTTTACCGCCCAGTGTTCGAGCTTCCAGGTTTCGGGAACCGAAACGGCGCTGTCCATCACCAGGGCTTCTATGTCGCGGTCGCTGACCGTTTTCTTTTTGTCGGCAAGATTCTTGAATTCGGCAAAAATTGCTTCAAGGGCTTCGCCGTCTACGGCAAGCCCCAGTTCTTTCAGGCGTTCTTCAAAGGCATGGCGTCCCGAATGTTTTCCCAGAACAATGCGGTTGGGCGAAGCATGTTTAACCCTGGGTACGCCGATTGAATCGGGCGACATTATCTCGTAGGTTTCCCGGTTCGCCATGACCCCGTGCTGGTGTATCCCCGACTCGTGGACAAAGACGTTGTCGCCGACGATGGCCTTGTTCGGCTGGAGCTTCATTCCCGTTACCTGGCTTACCAGGCGGCTTACCGGATAGATGTGGGTGGTGTCGATGCTGGTCTCGACGGAAAAATAATCGCGGCGCACATACAGGCCCATAACCAGTTCTTCCAGCGACGCGTTCCCCGCCCGCTCGCCGATACCGTTAATGGTACATTCAACCTGATCCGCGCCGGCTGCGATTGCGGCAATGCTGTTCGCCACGGCAAGCCCCAGGTCGTTATGGCAATGCACGGACAGCCGTGCCTGGACCATACCCGCCGTATGCTCCTTCACATAACGGATCCGCTCGCCGAATTCGGCAGGCGTCGCGTAGCCAACCGTGTCGGTAAAATTAACCGTCAGCGCGCCGGCCTCTATCGCCGCGCCGAAAACCTTGCAGACAAAACCGGGGTCGCTGCGGAACGCATCCTCCGCCGAAAATTCCACGTCATAGCAGAATTTTTTCGCGTACTCTACCGAAGCCGCCGCCCGCTCAAGCACCTGTTTCTTGCTCATCCTGAGCTTATGCTCCATGTGCAGCGGCGACGTTGCGATAAACACATGTATCCTCGGCCTTGCCGCTTTCGCGAGCGCCTCTCTGGCGGCGTCGATATCCTTTTCGATACAGCGGCACAGGGCCGCCACGGCGCTTTTTTTTACCGTCGCGGCAACGGCCTTAACCGCCTCAAGGTCGCCCGGGCTTGAAGCGGGAAACCCCGCCTCGATAACATCAACGCCGAGCCTTTCCAGCCGCTTTGCCACCTCAATCTTCTCGCCCAGATTCATCGAACAGCCGGGGGCCTGTTCGCCGTCCCGCAAGGTAGTGTCCAATATAAATATGCGCCGTTTATCAGTCTTTGCCATGTTACTACTTCCTTATACCGGAAAGGGGAAAAATTGTGAATAGGCACTTATTCGCTATTATTTCACACAGAGGCGCAGAGGCACGGAGAAATGCAGGCTGTCTGCGAACGTCGCGCAACCTACCTCAACTCCTGATATTCGTAAGATTTCGATAGTGGGATTAGACTCTCGGACGAAAACTCTGCGCCTCTGCGCCTCTGTGTGAGGAATTGCCAATAAATGCCTTAGCGTGAGGAATTGACAATAAAGGGTCGCCATCTGTGATCCGGTAATTGCTTTTTTGGGCAAGGTGCAGCATGATAAAGATCAAGTAAGGAGTTATTAAATGCAGTTGTCATATACTTATTGGGAAGCGCCGGAAGGCGGGTACATTGGCTTCCTTAATCAATATCCCGATTATTGGACACAAGGCGATAGTGTTGAGGAACTCGAAAAAATGCTGGAATCACTCTATGGCGATATTATACAGTTCGATGATATTCAATCCGCCGTCCCTGAACATACAGGTCAGATAGCCATACCAGCATGAACCGCCTTGATTTAATAAGGATTATCGAAAAAAATGGAGCGGTTCTTATCAGGCACGGAAGTGACCACGACTGGTATAAAAACCCGAATACCGGTGTCGCTGAATCTGTTCCGCGTCATCGGGAAATAAAAAAACCGTTAGCGCAAAAAATTATTAAACGGCTTGCTTGATGAAGTGAGGATTGCCAAAAAATGTCTCTGCGTGATGATAAACGAAATGGGTATTGCCAAGACAGCATTTGTGGCTTAGATTAAACTATGGAAATAAACGTTCCAAAAATAGATACAATTATCCCCATTATTGTATCTCTTGCGTCGCAGAAAAAACACAAAACTAACGACACCCACTCCCTACTCCCTACCTCCTCCTTCCTCCTTCCTACTTTATCCCCCTAACCTCTTCCCATTTAACGTGTTTTTTACTATTCTTACTATAATACAATGAAAACGTTTACTGGTATTCCTGCATCCACAGGTATTGCGGCGGCAAAAGCCCTGGTGTATGTGGAAAATGAGCGGCCTACATTTCCCCACATCGGCATAACGGAGGACGAAGTTCCCGCCGAGCTGAAACGGCTGCAAAAGGCTTTTGAGGACGCCGCGGGCGAACTGAAAGAGCTGCACAGGCGCGCCAAAAGCCAGATGGGGCGGGTTCATGCCGATATTTTCCAGGCCCACCTGCTGATGCTCGAAGACGAGGACTTTAAGGGCCAGCTCAGGGACAGGCTGAAGGA
>WRJO01000081.1 GCA_009778545.1 Treponema sp.
ACAAAGCGGGTGGACGATTCAAGGATCGTGCCGATTATGTTAAGGCCGTTGTCCTTCAGGGTTTGTCCCGAGGAGGTATTGTCGATGATCATGTCCGCGTCGTCCGGCGGGAATACTTCGGTCGCGCCGTAGGTGCGGAGGATGCGGTAATTATAACCGGATTCGTCCAGCCAACGCCGGGCAAGGTTCACGTACTCGGTCGCTGCGACAATTTTTTTTGAACGAAGGGCGGCTTCATCAAAGCTCCGGGGAACCGCCGCCACGATCTTTACCCTGTCAAAACCGAGGTCGAGAATCTCCGCAACATCGGCGCCGCTTTCCTGGATCCAGTCGATGCCGGTAAAGCCCGCGTCGTGGCTGCCCAGTTCCAAAAGCTCGCCGACGTTCTGGGGCTTCATTATCTTCGCGTCAAGCCATTCCGCGCCCAGCGACGGCCTGTAGGTCCTGTCGGCCAGAGCGATGGAAAAACCGGCATCGGCAAAGAGCCTCGCCACATTGTCGAAAATTCTTCCCTTTGGAATTAGTACCCTCAATTTGTCAGCCATAATGGATTGCATTCTACCACATATTTGCGTTCTCATCATCATCCTTTCTTGCCAGTTTTCCGTTCTGACGGTAGCTCCACCAGGCGGTCTCGGAAAAGATCACATGGTCGAGAAAGTGGAGGCCGAGAATCATCGCGGCGTTCTGGAGCCGCCCGGTTATTTCGTCGTCTTCCGGCGAAGGCAGCAGGCGGCCCGACGGATGGTTGTGGGCAACGGCAAAGGCGGCGGCGCGGTCCTGGATAAGGTCGGCAAAAACTTCCCTCGGATGGACAATGGTTTTGTTTACCAGGCCGACGGTCACCACCCGCACCGCCAGCACCTCGTGCGCGCCGTTCAGCGACAGGCTGATGAAACGTTCCTGCTTCCTGTCGGCGGTGTGCCGTACCAGGGAATAAATTTCCGCAGGGTTCCTGACGGGTGCGCCGAACGCCCCCCACTTCCTCCTGCCGAATTCCAGCATAGCGGCAATGGTGCAGGCCTTTGTTATGCCTATTCCGGAAAGGTGCGCTATATCCTTAACCGGGGGAATTTCGTTGTTCAGGTCAAGCAGGCGCTGCAGTTCTCCCGCGATCTGCGATACGTTTTTCCCCTTGATGCCGGTATTCAATAGAATTGCCAGAAGCTCGGAGTCCGAAAGCGCCAGGGGCCCCTTGTCGATCAGGCGTTCCCGAGGCCGCTGCTCCGGGGGCATTTCGAGCGGGCTTACAAGGGCCTTGTTCTTTGCCCCCCGGTACATGGCGTACGATTCCGCGAAGGAATCGGCGTATGAAGTTTTTCTTTTCATACCTACTATATGGCGAGATAGTTCGATTTGCTTTATTCTTTACTTCTCTCGGAGGTTAAAAATTCCATCCCATTCAGTATCCGGCGGTGCTGCCATAAATTCGGCGCAGCGATTGGCATACAGGGCAGCCGCCTTGTCCTGAGGCTTTTTTTCCAGAAGCGCGCTGAATAAACATGCTGCTTGTGAAAAATATCCCGCTTCCAGCATGGTAATCGCCTCTTCCCAGGACTCGCAATACGTTCGTTCCGCTTCATCGGCTTCATTTGTAAGTCCTGTGAGTTCATACAAACGCAGCGGTTCGGTTATCCCCACAACCCGCACCCGATCCAGCCTGCGGCAGAGAAAACTGCCGCCTATTTCCGCCTTTGTATACTCGCTGATCAATATGCCGCCGGTGCCGTACTGTTTGTTTACGCTTTCCAGCCGCGAAGCGATATTTACCGAGTTTCCCATGATCGTATAATCCATTTTGTTTTCGGAACCCATATTGCCCACAAGCATTTCGCCGGAATTGATTCCGATACGTGTAAAAAGCGTATGGGATCTGAGTCCCTGCACAGCGATATTTTCATTCAGTTCCTTTTCTGCCCGCTTCATCGCTAGGGCGCTGCGGCAGGCAAGAGATGCGTGATCGTGGCGGTATACCGGGGCGCCAAAGAACGCGATTATCGCGTCTCCTTCGTACTTGTCGATGGTTCCCCGGTTTTTCATGATGATGTCGCTCATTACCGTCAGATAGTTGTTGATAAGCCGTACCAGTTTGACCGGTTCGAGTTTTTCGGAAATTGACGAAAAGCCCTGTATGTCGGTAAACATGGCGGTCATAAACCTTTTTTCCCCGCCAAGGTTCAGTTTTGCCGGATCGGCGATAATTTCCTCAACCACCTCGGCGGATATATAGGTAGAAAAAGCCCGCCTGATAAACCGCTTTTCCTTTTCCAGGCTGATGAAAGCAATCGCCTCGCGGATAACTACGGCGCTTGTCATGGAAAGAAAAGGAACCATGGGGCCAAGGAAAAATCTTTTGAAAAAAAACAGAGCCAGGGGCAGGCAGACCGACAGCAGGATCCCCAAACCCCCCAATGCAGAACGGATGCCGGGTTTGCATGCATTTGTTCCGGCTATCAATGCCGGAACCAGAAGCAGGGCGAACAACACGCTCCAAACCGCCGGAAGCGGAACGATAAACGATCCGCGAAGAACGGAATCCAGTATCACCGCGTGAGTGCCCGCGTTGACATATTCTCCGTGAAAGGGAGTTGTCCCAATGTCCGTGGTTCCGGTATCCACCCGGCCTATAATGCAGAGCTTCCCGTCAAGCTCGGTTTGAAGCTCCCGGTGAACGGCAAAAAAGGCGTTCAGTTCCGTTTCGGCATATTCAAGCAACGTGCGGCAGTACCGCGCTTCTTCTTCAACGGCGGCCGCAAGCGCGGGATCGTTATTTCCGATTGCTGCGATTATCTTCTGCGCCGCTTCATTCAGATAATCCTGTTCAGCGATTGCCGTCAGAAATGCTCCGGCCTGTTCAAAAGCATTGCCGCGAAGGGAGAGGTATTCCGCGAACGCCGCATCGGAACAGCCGCCAAGGGCTTTGTTCTTCGCCTCAGCCGCAGTTTCAAAAAGCCGCAATATTGCGGATGCGTTTTCCGCTAGGGCGGGAAAAATATTCGCATTGGAAAACAACAAAGCCGAAAGGTATTCTTCGATATGCGTCTGGTATTCCTCAATGGCGGCCAGCTTTACGAAGGAAACATGGGCAAAGCTGGCCTCATACGACTCAGGGGGCCAGTCCAGCAGCATGGCCCCGTTCGCGTCAAGGGGAATAACCATTTTTCCCTCAGGCCGTTCAACAATAAGGCGGCGCTTTTCCAGGCTTATCGGGGGCCTTCCCCACATGCCCATAATCGGCGCAAAGGCAAGCTGCAGATACCAATGGTCATTCACTTCCTGCGCGAGAAAGATTCGCCGCCGTACGCCGTCTGTGTCGACGGTTATGTTGGTAAAGCCCGCGCCCTGTATGGCATCGGCAAAGAGGGGGATGGGCGGCAGAACGTCGGCATTATCACGCATAAAACTGCCCTGATAGCTCACCGGGTATGAAAAGCGCTGCTCCGCAAAGGCCCGCCGCTGCGCCTGTTCGCCAGAAAGGGGCTTGCCCTGCATGTTTAAAGTCCCCCAGGTTCTGCCAAAAAGCGCGGCAGCCTGCGCGAGAAACAGGTCGTCGTCCCTGGTAATCTTCATTACGTCCGACAGGAGGGCTTCCCGTTCTTCGCCGATGAGCTCCAGCACATCGTCTATATACAACGAGGCTCTTTCGCGGGGAATGCGCCCGCTGCTCACCGCGTTCAGAATATCGGCCATCGTTGTGCCTATGCTGGAAAAGCGCCGCCGGTAATTCTGCGCAAGGCCGCCCCTCAGATACGCTTCGTCAACGCGCGTGGGGCTTTTGTCGATGTATTCAATGTCAATTATGGCCAGTTGGGCATTGTACTCCTTGAGCCGCAGCAGGCCATCGGCCATGACCGAACGGGGCCAGGGAAACACGCCCACTTTGGCGATGGCGTCGTCGTCAACATCAATTAAAACCACGCTGGGGTCCCGGCTGGTTTGAGGACGCAGACGAAGAAAAACATCGTACATTCTGTTTTCTGGCAGAGAGAAAGAAGGGGAAAAGTATAAAAGCGAGAACAGTAAAACCGAAGCAAAAGAAATGAATATTGACGCCTTTCGTAAACTCATGTATCCGGTTTCGTCAGGGTTTGGGCCAGTCAATGATAATGCGTGTTCCGGGTCTTGAACCGAATTGCGGCGGTTCAGCTCCGCTGCCCGTATTAGCAATTTCTGGAATATCCGGCCGCAATAATTCGGATTCTGCTTCAAAGGGCGGCACTATCCGCATCTGATGGTTCTCATCGACATAGCTGTGCTGCCCCGCGCGCACAAAAACCTTTTGTCCGTTATTCGCCGAAAGCGAAACACGACCGCTTTCAACCCACAGATGCCTGCCGTCGAATTCAAACGATGTCCCCCGCACCGAAGCAGTCGTAGTCGGCGAACGCAGGCTGAAATCCGCCTCCAGTCCGGTGGGAGGGTTTACATCGGCCTTCACCCTTCCGGTTCGCAGGTACAGCCCGATATCTTCCGAATTGTCCCGCTGTACCAGTTGTTCCAGCGTCAGCATGGTCAGTTGGCTGACGGTGAGCCTTGAACTGCCCAGAGAAAGCACCGCGCTGCTTTTAATGCCGGTGGAAATGGTTGTATTGCTGTTAACAACACTGCCGGGCACCGCTGTAGTCCATTCTGCGGAACCGGCTTCTTTTATTTCCACCGCGCCGTTTGTTTCCAAAAACCGGGCTTCTATGTCTTGCCCAAAGGCCGCCCATGCTACGCCGAAAAGTACAACGCCAATTAATAATTTTTTCATGGTTCCATCCCTAAAACGAAACGCTTGCCGCTAGCTCAACACGGTACATGACCACCGTGTTATCCCTGAAAACCTTCCCCGTTTGGGGAAAAAACAGACCGCCGCCAATGCCGAACAACACATCCGAAAGGGGCAGCCATCTCATGCCAAAATAAATTTCGCCTCCCAGAAGGGGCGAGTTGGAATCGCCGTCCATTTCGGAAAGCATGTAGGTTTTATCATCTGTCCGGAAAAAATATGCCGCAGACAAGGTTCCCGACAATGTCTGCCGCAGCCGAGCGGTGTACTCGGCCTCCGCAAGGGCGATGCCGGAAAGCATGGGCCTTAGTACCTTCCCCTGCGCCTCGGCGGTGATGGGAACAAAGGGGCCAATCCCGTCCGTCCAGGCGCCGGTTGAAAAACGGCCGCGAAGGGTAAGCATATCCCTCAAACCGGTAGGGGGCATCCATTGCATTGCGGCAGAAGTAGCGAAAGCGCCATAAAAGCCCCGTTCCGTTTCCTCCGCCAGTTCCAATACCGCGCCCAGTTCGGCATTAATTCTATCGCCAAAGGCCGTGCTGAATAGCGCGCTAAAGTATTGGGAATGGATGCGGTTGTCTGAGTCGTTTAGATCAAACTGCAGCAAAGCGCTCGCGGAAATATTCCAGTCGCTGTCAAAAAAACTGGATTTTTCCCAGTTAATGCCGGAGACAAAACGCTTCGACGCGAAGTAGACATCGTTGTCATAATAATCCATCCGGTCTGCCGCGCTCATATACAATGCCGCAGTTTTTTTATAGAGCAATCCCGTGTAAAAAATTCCGGCAGCCAGCCGTCCCCCGAAGATGTTCAAACCCGCCGATGCGCCGTCAAAAAGGCCCGCCATTACCCAGGGGAGGCTGTCCTGAAACGGAACGCGGCCAATTTCAATGCGTAAATTCGGTGAAGGGTTGAGGATTAACTCAAAACGGTGTACCTCCGGCAGGACAGCCGCATCATCGTCTTCATATAGGGCGGTGATGCCCCCCGACAGGTACAGGTCCGCGTTGTCCCCCAGGGGGGCGGCAAACCACGGTACGAGTGAAGCGGCAAATTCGCTCCTGCCGGAGAAGAGCTTCCCTTCGCCCAACACCAGCTTTAAATCCAGGATAACGCCGAAATCCTGGGCAAAACAAACCGGCGCGGCAAAAGCGAGAATGATGAACAGCAACCGTTTCATGGCTGTTCCTCCCTCGCGGCAACCACGTTCCCCAGAATTTCCAGAAGCCGTTCTCCCGAAACCTTGAAGGCAGGATACGCACGGCCTTCGATAAAACGCCGCCGCGTCATCTCCCGGTACGCGTAGCGGCTGTTATCCAAAAGCCAGTACATCATCCCGCCTTTAAGGCTAAAGGCTTTCATGACGAGCAGAGAAAGCCCGGCCAGGGTAGCGCTGCCGCCTTCTTCGGCGTTTTCCGGAAGCCAGCCGTTTTCACGGGCAAATGCAAATGCCGCCTCGCCGCTTTCGGGCAGCGTATCAAGGGCGACGGCGAGGGTAAAATACGCGGCCTGGGTATAGGTTATTTCCGCAGTTTCCAGGAGTTGTTCGATTTCCTGCGCGCTTTGGGCATTGCCCGCCGCGAGGGGCAAGAGAAGGAGGACGATCACAAACAGGCAATGAAGGTGTTTCATGGTGTGCGATCCTTTATCAGAAAGCCCGGACGGGCCGGACGTACATATTTGTGCTAGCATTCTTGTTCTGCATAGGAATAGAATAGTCATAATCGGTATTAGGCTGTCTGACATAAGCAGTATTGGAATCCATAGTACTACTTTCAGTAGAAGACCAATAATTTCGTGTTGTAACCATCCCCATAGCATCGCCAACACCTGTTCTGCACAATTCTACCAACTCACCATTACTGGGGAGGAACCAGTCGCTCTTGCTGCCCCCAGTATAGGATGCTGCAAGCTGCGCGGCCCTTCCTGTTTCAAGATTGCTATTTAGTCTTGCAACGAGAGCCAGGGTATTGGAATAACCAGCACCAATTGCGGCTTCACCTATACCGGTAGATATTCCATACAAACCCCATTGGACAGGCCCCAGATCCTCCGTCGCAGCCTCCAGATAATGGCATAAGACGCCATTGGAAATAAATCCATTCGTACTAGCGTAAAAAACAGTGCCTCCTGCCTCGCCGGGAGCGCCAACAAAATATGAAGTAACCAGCACGATCATTACAACGCTGGGGCTCATTACGGGATCTCCGGTTCCGTAGGGAGTGTTGGTAACTTCTACATAAAAATAATACGTTCCTGCATTGGGCAAAGAAAACGTATAGGCATCGTTTGTTTCACCGGAAATTATCGTCCCGCCGGTATTGGCATTTGCCGCGTTGCTGTACCATTGGTAGCTTAAATTTTCAAAATCTTTATATTCGGGATCATCGCTGTATATTTCGGAGAAAAGCGACTCGGCCTCTACCGAAAGCGTAACGGTGCCACCGGGTGCAACTGGCGATGGCTGGGCCGCGAAAATTTGCGGCTTTACAATTTCACTTCCATCCATAGGAATAGACACGGTGTTTTCCTGCCCCATTTTTATCGTGGTTTTGCCGCTTCCCGAGCCCACAAGCGGCCCATAATAACCGGGTGAACCGGAAGAAAGATAGGCTTTTACGGAAACCAGCCATTCGCCTTCCATGAGGTCTATTTTTACCACCTTGTCCTTGATGAAATTCCGTGAAATTTCTTTCCCATTCGGACCGGAAAAATCAAGGGAGTATTCCATCTTATCGATTAGCTCTTCAGGCAAAACAACCGACCGCCCTGCCGTTCCGGTGTTTCCCGCAGCCCCCGGCAGGGTGATAACCAGGGTTCCGGTTCCGTCCTTAAACCAGGGCGGCAAATCGCAGGAAAATAGCAGCGCACAAAAAGACACAATTAACATTGTCAGGCGTATTTTTCGATGATACAAAATCCGGCATTCCATTTTTCGCTCCTTCGCAATCTCATTGTATGATAATATGCGGGTTTCACATTCCCCGCAATTGGCGCACCAGTTCAGCCTTGTCCGGGGCATTGAAAAACGCCGAACCGGCGACGAGCACGTCGGCCCCGGCGGCGACGGCGGCGGCGGCGGTTTCTTTGTGAATGCCGCCGTCGACCGAGATAAGGAAGCCAAGGCCGTACTTTTGCCGCTTCTCCGCAAGGTAGCGGACCTTTTCCAGACATTCGGGGATTAGTTCCTGCCCGCCAAAGCCGGGGTTCACCGTCATCACCAGAACCAGATCGGTGTAAGGCAAAATTTCGCTCAGGGCAGAGGCGGGGGTGGAGGGAACGATGCTGACACCTGCCTTTTTACCCATCCGGCGGATTTCCTGGAGCAGCCGGTGGGCGTGAGGCGCCGCTTCAAGGTGGAAGGTAATGGCATCGGCGGCGGCAAAGGCAGGGACGAGCCGGTGCGGGCTTTCGACCATCAGGTGTACGTCAAAAAAGGCGCTGCTGCGCCGCCGGAGGTCGTCGGCCAGCTTGGGACCGAAAGTCAGGTTGGGGACAAACTGCCCGTCCATCACGTCCAGATGCACCCATTCCGCCCCCGATTGGGCTATTTCTGCCAACGCCCCGCCAAAATCGGCAAAATCCGCCGAGAGAAGCGACGGGGCGATAATAATCTTTCCCATTCCTTACCATAGCCTCCCCCGCCGCTATTGTCAAACCGTTAAAAAATTCTATAATGATCTACAATCCAGAAAATGAATGTGGAACAACCAAAATAACGGTTGTATAATCCGGGATGGTTATTACGATGAAGATAACTTGGAAAAAAAGAGAATATATAATACTGGCAATTCTCATTGTAATTATTATGTCAATCGGACTCGTTTCAATCACTTCCATTTTACGCCTGCAAGGGAATGCAAGAGTTGTAAATTTTGCGGGAATAGTACGGGGCGGAACACAAAAACTAATAAAAGAAGAAATCGTCGGCTGGCAATACACCCAAGCGGATAGTTTGTTCCCGGACAACTCAAGCTGGTATCCGGATGATGAACTGCTAAACAGA
>WRJO01000082.1 GCA_009778545.1 Treponema sp.
GCCCCACTGCGGTGATAATCCCCCTGTCGATAGCGGCCGCGCCCTTCGTCGCCCGCGTTGCCGAGTCGGCCCTGTCCGAGGTGGACCTGGGCGTGCTGACCGCTGCCAGGGCGATGGGATCGACCAATTTTCAGATCATCCGCAAGGTGCTCATCCCAGAAGCCATGCCCGCCCTGGTTTCCGGCCTTGCCCTGACTATCATCAGCCTGATCGGCTACTCGGCCATGGCGGGCGCAATCGGCGGCAGGGGCCTGGGCGATCTTGCCATACGCTACGGCTATTACCGCTTCCGCACGGACGTGACTATCGGCGCGGTTATTGTTATACTGATCCTGGTTGAGGCGGTGCAGCTAATCGGCACGGCGATCAGCCGCAATCTCTTGTCTAAACGATAACTTTTTTGAGATAATTATATTTCTTGGAGGAATACATGAAAAAGATTTTTGTCGGCCTGCTTATCGCGGGCTTGCTGGTTCCGGCGCTGATTTTCACCGCCTGTACCGGAAAGAAGAACGCGGCAGCGGCAGTATCGGTGGGCGCATCGCCGATTCCCCATGCGGAAATGCTCAATTTGATCAAGGGCGATCTTGCGGCGCAGGGCATTACCCTGAATGTGGTGGAATTCACCGACTATGTGCAGCCAAATATGGCGGTTCTGAGCGGGGATCTGGATGCCAACTTCTTCCAGCACCTTCCCTACCTTGAGTCCAACGCCGATTGGGCAGAGAAGCTTGTTTCGGCCTTTGGCGTTCACGTCGAGCCTTTCGGGCTGTACTCGGAAAAACACGGGGACATCGACGATCTGCCCAACGGCGCATCCATCGCCATTCCCAACGATCCGTCCAACGGCGGCCGGGCGCTGCTTTTGCTCCAGGCGAACGGGCTTATCACCCTCAGAGACGACGTCGGGCTGGAAGCAACCCCCCGCGACATCACCGGCAACCCCAAAAATTTCCGCTTCCAGGAGCTTGAAGCCGCCCAGCTTCCCCGCTCCCTGCAGGATGTGGACGCCGCCACCATCAACGGCAACTACGCCCTTCAAGCGGGCTTTAACCCCCTGCGGGACTCCCTCATCATAGAGGGCGCGGAATCCCCGTATGTGAACATCATCGTCGTACAGCGGGGCAAAGAAAACGATCCCCGCATCATCGCCCTTAAAAACGCCCTGTTAAGCCAGAAGGTAAAGGACTTCATCAACAGCAATTACAACGGCGGCGTCGCGCCGGTTTTCTAGGATTGCAGCTTCATTCCCCCATGTCCCGCTTAGGGCATGGGGAAGGAAATTAGCATGAAATTCGCCACATGGGTGCATAACGGCTGTGAAGAAGCCGGAATATTTTCAAAAGACCTGCAGAGCGTCCACTCTTTTGCAAGCCTGGGCCTGAGCTGCGGCAGCGTTCTTGATTTTATCATCAGCCCTAAAGAGCAGGATATGGATGCGCTGCGCTGCGCGGAAGGGAAAAACGGAATCCCGGCAAACGATATTATGCTGGAAGCGCCCATACCCGTTCCCCGCCATGACATTATCTGCCTTGGCATTAATTATGCCGACCATGCCAGGGAGACCGCCGCTATCGGCGTCAGCGCCGACAAAAATTGCTCGCAATGCGTATATTTTTCCAAACGGACAGCGAGGGCGCTGGGCCACGGCGGAATTATCGAAAACCATTTTGACATTAACGGCAGGCTGGATTATGAAGCGGAACTGGCGGTAATAATCGGCAAAGACGCGCGGCGGGTAAAAAAGGAAAATGCCTGGGACTATGTGTTTGGCCTTGCATGCTTTAACGATCTGAGCGCCAGAGATCTGCAGCAAAAGCACAATCAGTGGTTCTTTGGCAAGAGCCTGGACACGTTTACCGCTTTCGGCCCCTACATAGCCACTCTGGACGAGTTTGAAATTCCGCTTAAGCTCGCCGTCCGTTCCCGCGTGAACGGCGAAATACGCCAGAACGCCACCACAGCCGATATGATTTTTACCCCCGACTTTGTCATTGAAGAACTGTCGGCTGGCATGACGCTTGATGCCGGAACAATTATCGCTACCGGTACGCCGGCGGGGGTTGGCGCCGGTTTCACTCCCCATCGCTGCATGAAGCCGGGAGACGTATGCGAAATTGACATTGAAGGCTGCGGGGTATTGCGAAACACCGTTGGATAGCGCCGCCCTACGCCTGATTTTGCAATTCCACTGTAAAAACGCTGCCGCTGCCGTATTCGCTTTCGGCAAATATCCCGTTTCCGGTAATTTCCAGTATTTTTTTTACCTGGGCAAGCCCCAGTCCGTTTCCCTGATCCTTGTGCTGGGTATCTTCCTGATAAAATTTATCGAAAATGTGCTTTAATCCCTGTTCCGAAATACCGATGCCGTGATCGCGGATGGTAAAAATGATTTTGCCATCTTCCTGCGCGAGGGATATGTGGATAACGCCGCCGGAATGGCTGAATTTTATCGAATTGTTGATCAAGTTCAGCCAGACATGCTCAAGCAATTTGCACGGCCCCGTATAGCTTATTTCCTCCAGGTGCAGATCAAATTCCAGGTTTTTTTCGTCCCAGCCCGGTTCGCACAGCAAAATAATCTGGCGTATTTCCTCATCAAGTCGGCATGTTCCCATAGCCGGTTTTAACGTGCCATTTTCGAGCCTGTTGAGCATTAAAATATCATTTGACAGCGAATTCAGCCTGGAAATTGAAAATAAAATCCTGTCGAGGCAATCCTGCCTTTCCTGCCCGCTTATGTCGGGATTTTGCAGCAGCATCGCGTATCCCTCAATCGCCGCCATCGGGGTCTTCAGCTCGTGCGATACGTTGGAAATAAAGTCGGAATGCAGCATTTCCATTCCGGATAATTCCTTTGCCATTAAATTAAAATTTTCAAAAATGCTCTTTACCTCGTAGACCTTTCCGTCATACGCCATGTCAATGTCAAAATTGCCGGAAGCGAGTTTTTTGGATTCATCATTGATCTTCAATAGCGGCTTGACCAGAATATTGACAAGCATGGTGGGGGCGATAAGCTGCAAACAAATTAATAATATCAGTATTATTACAGTCCAGAAAACCATGTTATAATTGCCATCAAAACAAAAATGCACGATAACTGCCGCAGTTCCCCCCGCAAGAATGAAAATTAACGACATCACCGTCATTACCCGTATGCAATAGGCAGTGGCGAACGACATGTATTCTTTGGATGTATATTTCCTTTTAAACATTTTTCCTGACGGCCTTATAGCCGATTCCCCTTACCGTAATAATTTCGATATCCGGATTGTCGGCAAGCCTTTGCCGCAGACGGTTGACATGGACTTCCAGCGTATGGGGGTCGGTATAGCAGTCGACTCCCCACACGTCGTCCATCAGCTGCATTTTGGTAAAAGAACGGCCAAGCGAATTGACAAGCTTATACAAAAGCTGAAATTCCTTCAGCGGCAGTATCTGTGATTTGTTTGAATAGACAAGTTCGAGGGAATCGTAATCCAGCACGGTATTTTCTATCACATATTTTTTTTCGGAAGCCATATTGGATCGCCTCAGGAGGGCCTGTACGCGAATTATCATTTCATCAATATTAATCGGTTTTGTCATATAATCGTCGGTTCCCGAAAGAAAGCCAAGCTGCAAATCGGTGAACCGGTTTTTGGCGGTTATCATAAGGACCGGCATGGAATGGCCTTTTTTCCGCAGGGTAGAAACCAATTCGTAGCCGTCAACTTTAGGCATCATGATGTCGGCAATGACCAAATCGATTATGTTTGATTCGACAATTTCCAGCGCTTTCTCGCCGTCCGCCGCCTCAAATACATCATAGCCATTTTGTTTCAGAACTTTAACGTACAGGGCTCTGAGAATTTTATCATCTTCCGCAAGAATGACACGAAACATACATTAACCCTCGCAAAAAATATTTTCGTTTTATTGTAACATAATTTCCTCAACAGAACCTCAACAAAAGATTAATAAACTTTGAGATTGAGTTTATTTTATATTGATTATGCTGCGCTATGATAAAGGTATCTGGAGGATGCATTATGAGCAAATTGACAAGAAACTCAAGGAAAATTGAAAAGGCCGTAGTCTCTGGCTACAAGGCAATCGAGAACGGAGTCGTCAGCGGCTACAAGGCCGTTGAAAACGCCGTGGTCACCGGTTACAAAAAGATCGAAGACTCATTTGTCGATACATTTCTGGCAGATGATGATTCCGATCGGGAAGCTGCGAAAAGCGAACAGGAGAAGAATGCATGAAACTAAAGAGAAAGCTGGCGCTGGTTTTAATGGTTTCCATCATTATGGGAATGGCTGCTTCATGCTCCACTACAGGGCAGTACATGCAGCTGTCGAAAGACGAAAATGTCATCGGCGTTGTCCAGGCAACCTTTGTCGTTAAGTCGTCTTTGTTCTTTTTGAAAAGCGCCAAGGATGCCGTTAACGTCCAGGCCTATATCAAACTGATGGAAGCAGCAGGAGAAAAATTTCCCGGCAACGTCGATATCCGCGACATTACGTGGGTTACCGGCAAATCGGTTTACCTCGACAATACCGAGGTTTCCGCCACAGGCAGGGTCGTGCAGTTGGAATAAAAGGCATAATACCGCAGGGCAAGCCTTGCACTCGCCGCCTGCTCCCGGCAATATTGCATGAAACGCGGCTGCGCTGTACCCGGCGCGGCTGCGTTTTTTTTTCAAAAATCGGTAAAATTTCGTAAATTTCCACTTGACATATTGTACTAGTTCAATTATGATTGTACTAGATGAATAGTGCAATTTCCACAGCCAGAGGGAAGAAGGCAGAAGCGGCTGAAACCGGCGGCTCGGGGACTTTGACGCCCATACGCTTTTCCCTGGATTTGGCAGACGGGGCGCCGATTTACCGGCAGATTATCCGGCAGATCGAGTACGCCGTCCTGTCGGGCAGGCTTAAAAAGGGGGACCGGCTGCCCACGATCCGTTCCCTGGCCGTGGAACTCAAGGCCAACCCCAACACCATAGCCAAGGCCTACGGAGAACTGGAAATCCGGGGAATCCTCGCCACCCAGGTGGGCAGCGGCACCTATATTTCCGGCAAGATGCCCGCCGCCGAAGACGAGGGGCCGGATCGCAAGATACGGGAACTGGTGGGGCGCTTTATCCGCGACATGGGAGATTTGGGGGTGGAAAGGCGGGAACTGACCGCCCTGATCGCCTCATTCAAGGGAGTAAATTGATGAAATTCAGCAAAGTGAACGAAGCCGGCCAGCCGGCAGCCTTCCAGCCGGCGGCAAAGAAAATCCGACGCCGCCGAAAACCGGATTATGCCCTTTTCCTGATCCGGCTTATCTTTGTGGGTATCGCTGCGGGCGCGGCATCTGCCCTGGCCGCCGTTGTAGCCCCCGGTCTCGGCCTTTGGCAGCCGGGGCTGTATATTGCCGCCCTAATCGCGGCCCTGCTCCTGGCTTCGTCGATCCGCAAGGCCTACGAGTGGGAACGGGCGATAGTGCTGCGGTTCGGCAAATTCCACAAGGTGCGGGGGCCGGGGCTGTTCTTCCTTATCCCCCTGGTCGATCAGGTGACGAGGCTCATCGACATCAGGATACGGGTTTCGGACTTTTACGCGCAGGAAACCCTCACCGGCGATTCGGTGACGGTGAACGTGGACGCCTTTTGCTTCTGGCTGGTGTGGGACCCCCAAAAAGCCGCCCTTGAAATAGAAGATTACGAGGAAGCCGTCGCCCTTGCGGCCAAGGCGGCCCTGCGCGACGTTATCTCGAAGAACGATCTGACCACGTTCCTGGCGCGGGGCGACTTAATCGAAAAGCAGATACAGGAAGAAGTGGAACGGCAGACCACCGAATGGGGCATAACGGTGCAGTACATCGAAATTACCGACATCCAGATCCCCCAGGAATTGCAGGATTCCCTTTCACGGATGGCCCAGGCCGAGCGCGAGAAGAAGGGGCGCGTACTGCTTGCCGAAGCGGAAATCGAAATCGCCGGAAAACTTGAAGAGGCGATTGCAATCTATGCCTCGGATGAAAATGCGCTCAAGCTGAGGATACTTTCCATATTGAACGAGGGGCTAAAATCGGGCAATTCGATGATGCTGGTTCCCAATTCCATAACGGACGAACTAAAAACAAAAGACATATTCGGCCTTGCGGCTTTGAATCAGCTAAAGAAACAGGAGGAAACGAAATGACGGTAGTTAAAGCGCAAAACGTAACCAAGGATTACGGTCTGAACGGACAGACGGTGCACGCCCTGCGGGGGGTAAACCTGGAGTTCTCGGGCGGGGAGTTTGCCGCAATCGCGGGGCCTTCGGGCAGCGGCAAATCGACGTTCCTCCACCTGGTCGGCTGCCTTGATACGCTGACCGGAGGCAGTATGCTGGTGGGCGGCTCGGACACGGGGAAGATGACCCGCAAGGCTTTGGCGCTGCTGCGGCGGCACAGTATCGGCTTTATCTTCCAGGCGTACAACCTGATCCCCGTGCTTTCCGTGGAGGAAAACATTTCCTTCCCCCTCACCCTGCTGGGCATTGACAAAAAGGAAATCAGGGAACGCACCGCAAAAGTGCTATCCGACGTGGGCCTTGAGGGAATGGAAAAACGCCGCCCCAAGGAAATGTCCGGCGGACAGCAGCAGCGGGTGGCAATCGCCCGCGCCCTGGTAAAAAAGCCCGCGCTGATTCTGGCAGACGAGCCGACGGCGAATCTGGACTCCACCATCGGCAAGGAAATTCTTGAACTGATGGTTGCCCTGAACAAGTCCGAGGGAACGACCTTCATCTTTTCAACCCACGATCACATGGTCATGGACTATGCCCGCAGGATTGTCCGTATCCGCGACGGCCAGATAGAAAGCGACGAGGTGAAATCATGATACATAACTCTATTGGAATTTACTCACGCAGAGGCGCAGAGGCGCAGAGGCGCAGAGGAAGAAAAAAGGGTTTCTTAGCGTACTTTGCGAGCTTTGCGAGCTTTGCGTCTTGGCGTGAAATATTTCGGGAATTATTTATTAAGGAGAAGCTATCATGAAACTGTATGGCATTTGGTCGTTAAAGAAAATAGCCATGCGGAACCTCGCCCGGCACAAGGTAAAGACGATCCTTACCTGCCTTGCGATCACGGTGAGCGTTGCATTGTATATTTTCGTGAATAGCTGGCTGGGCGGCATGGCGATTGAGTCACGCCGAAACATCGTCAATTTCGAGACAGGCGCGGCAAAGCTGCAAACAAAACTGTACTTTGAAAAAAAAGACGAAATGCCCAGTTACGAAAGTTTTACGGGCTGGGAAGTGTACCGCGACGCGCTGGAGCGCGAGGGCTATTGCAGCGCGCCCCGCTTTACCTTTGCGGGTACGATGTTTTCCGCATCTGGTTCGGCGCCCATCATGTTTTACGCGGTTGAACCTTCCGCCGAGGCGGAAGTGCTGCGTTATGTGCCCTACGTTGATTTTGGGCGTTATGTGCAAAACGGCGCTTTTGAAATTGCCCTGGGAACAATGGCCGCAGAAAAACTCAAGGTGGGCATTCCTACACGGCCCTATCGCCTGGAACTGGAAGAGCTGATCGCCTCGGTTGCGGCAAATACGTCCGACGCAGATTTTATCCGTTCACTGTATGACGCGGCGGTATCTACCGGCGGTTTATTTGCTTCAACAGAAAAAATAATGGAAGGCAACGAGCGGATGATCCTTAAAAAGAACGCTTCCCGGGACGACCTGGGGCGCTATTGGGACATGATCGCGGCTACCAGCCGCAACGAGGTGCGGATCAATGCGGTGATTGACATAAAGGCCGTGCCGGAAATGATCCGGTTCGACAAGTGGGAAGGCGAGCTTTTGCCCGCGCTGCGCGGCGAAGACCGGCCGCTGGTACAGGCGGCGTATGAGTACGAGGATTTTATGGGCGCGTATCTTCTGGTAGAGGAAGACGAACAGCAGCTTGCCCGCATTCTTGACGCGATGATCCGCGCGGACTATTCCGGCGCGGTGGCCCACGTAAACCAGCTTGTGGACGCGGTGGTCGTCGGCGTGATCAATTCTCCCGATCCGCTTCCCAACGGCAACACTGCCTACATTCCCCTCGACATTTTGCAGGATGAAGCGGGCATGATGCTTCAGGGCGCGGTAACGGAACTGCTCATCCGTGAGAAAAACGTCCCCGATTCGCGGCTTCCCGGCGACAGCGAAAGCGCCGCCGCTATCACCGCCGCGCTGGAAAGGGGCCTTGCCGCGAAAGATTTGTCCCTGTCTGACGATCTTGCCGTACATTTCTGGCTGGAATACCTGCAGGATTACCTGGGTTATGAAGCCCTGCAAACCGGCGCACCGCAAATTTTAACCGCCCTTTTGCTGCTGCTTTCTTTTCTGGGAATCTCCAATACGATTCTGCTGGCAATACTTGAACGAACCAGGGAAATTGGCATGATGCGGGCGCAGGGCATGACCGACAAACAGATGGTCATGGTCTACATGCTGGAAGCTGGATTTTTGGGATTCATCGGCGCGATCCTGGGGATGATCGTGGGCTGC
>WRJO01000083.1 GCA_009778545.1 Treponema sp.
TTTTTTAGGGTAAAATTTTTGTCTTTACATCGCCATTGCAAGTTGCACGGCCAGGCCGACGGCCAGGGGCAGGGCGATGTTGTCGTAGTCTTCCAGGGGCAGGGCTTCCACGGCGGCGGCGGTAAAGGCGGCGGCGAGGGATGCTGCGGGGCTGCGGGAAACCAGCCAGGCGGCGGTAAAGCTCGCGATGAAACAGGCGGCGGAGCCTTCGATGCTTTTGCCGAACAGAAAGGCGGGGCGGCGCTTGCCGTAGAATTTACCGATAAGGCTGGCAAGGCCGTCGCCAAAGGCCAGCGCGAAAATGGCGATGCTCGCGGCGGGGAAGGGGAAGAGCAGCAATGCCAGAAGGGCGCCAAGACCCAGGGTAACCGGGCCGAGCACGAAGCCCTGCGAATTGCGGGCGCGGCAGGCCCTGCGGGTAAGCTCCGAAACCAGCGGAACCTGTATGCCGGAAAGCCGCAGCCGCTCCATTGCCGCATAGCCGAGGGTGCCGAAGCCCAGCGCAAATACGGCAAACGGATAGCTTATGGCGGCCAGAGGGACGCTGAAGGCAATGAGGAAGTGAATCGATTTTCTGAGCGCTTCGGTTTTTAGCTCTGCGGCAGCCGGAGCGGGATTGAGAATCGTGCTGTTTACGACCGTTTTTTTCAATGCCATCTACTTAATAAAAACCTCAAATCGCAATTTGTTACAAGTACCTAATACGTTACCGTTACGTTGCCAATCATTCCGCGCTCTTTTCTGCCCGATCCAAAGTATTGGGGCTGCGCCGCAGCCTGGCCCCCTCCGCCCAAAGTAATAGCCGCCGCGTACAGCACGCGGTTGCCCATGCGGAGGGTGGCTTCCAGCATAACCCGGTATTCGCCGTAAGGGAGCGCATGCCCCGCGCTGTCCGTGCCGTCCCAACTGTAGCGGAGGCGGCCGCTGCCGGGGGTCGGGCCGGTGATCGCGTCGATTTGGGCGGCATCCATTTCTGCAAGATTCGACTGCTTTACCCATGCGGGCAAGGACTGCGCCCTCCGCCTCCATCCCCCGTTGGCGGTGAACCTGGTGGCGTACAGGGTTTTTACATGATGCCCCTGCGCATCCTCAATCCATATGGCAAACTGGTTGCTCCCGACTCCCGACTGCTTTGCATAATCAAAGCCGACTTCGACCATGTTTGCCTGGGCCTTTAGCCCCGTAGCGATACATAGAAACAATAGGGGAAACAGCATTTTTTTCATAAACAATTCCTTACAATATTAATAATATACAAATTAATGCCGCATGTCCATACGACTGCCGCCTGCGGCGGGAAGCAGGGTGAAGGAAACAACCCCATTCCAAAAAATATTTATAGTAAAATCCCAAAAACTGTAGTATAATTATAAAAATGAGCTTCGGTGATTATTCTATCAGCGTCGGCAAGGCAATACCCTTGGGCGCTACGGTGCGCGACGACGGGGTTAATTTTGCAATTTTCTCGCGCCATGCGACGGCAATCTCCCTGATCCTCTTTGAATCTCACGAAAGCAACAGCCCCTACGTCGAGATACCGATGGATCAGGGGGGGTGTAAAACCGGGGATGTCTGGCACTGCCTCGTTAAGGGGCTTGGGCCGGGCGCCTGCTACCTGTACCGGGTGAATGGCCCCTACCAGCCGGACAAGGGTCTGCGTTTCAACCCCCACAAGGCCCTGATCGACCCATATGCCAAAGCCCTCACCAGCCTCGAAAAATGGGACCTTAACAGATGTGTAGGCTTTGATCCCGCATCGACTTCGGGCGATCTTTCGTTTTCCGTCGAAGAAAACCTGTTCGACATTCCACGCTGCATCGTGGTTAACGACGACGACTTCGACTGGCAGGGGGATTCGCCGCTGAACTACCCGCTGCGCTTCAGCGTATTATACGAAACACATGTTAAGGGGTTAACCGCCAATCCCAATTCGGGGGTGGAGCATCCGGGAACCTACCTGGGCGTTATCGAAAAAATTCCGTACCTGAAGGAACTGGGCATCACCAGCATTGAATTTTTGCCCATCCAGGAATTCAACGAACGCGAATACCCGCGTAAAAATCCCAAGACTGACGAACTTTTGACGAACTACTGGGGCTATTCGACTGTGGCATTTTTTGCCCCCAAAGAATCGTACGCAGCCGACCGCAGCCCCGGCGGCCAGGTAAACGAGTTCAAGCTTATGGTGCGGGAGCTGCACAAGGCGGGGATCGAGGTGATATTGGACATTGTCTTCAACCACACCGCCGAGGGCAACGAATGGGGGCCGACCTTCTCGTTCCGTGGGCTGGACAATCCCATCTACTACATACTGAACGAAAACAACCGCTACTATCAGAACTATTCAGGCTGCGGCAATACCGTTAACTGCAACCACCCCGTCGTCCGCACCTTTATCATGCAGTGCCTCCACTACTGGGTGGTGGAGATGCACGTCGACGGATTCCGCTTCGACCTGGGTTCGATCCTGGGGCGCGACCAGCAGGGCAACCTGATGGAATCCCCGCCGATGCTGGAACGCATAGCCGAAGATTCGGTGCTGGGCGCGACCAAGATCATCGCCGAGGCATGGGATGCCGGGGGTGCGTATCAGGTCGGCTGGTTTCCCGGCGGGCGGTGGGCGGAATGGAACGACCGCTACCGGGACAATGTCCGCAGGTACTGGCGCGGCGATCCTCGGGAAACCCGCTACCTCGCCACGAGGCTTTCGGGCAGTTCCGACCTGTACCTCCGCGACGGCCGCAAGCCCTTCCACTCGATCAACTTTATCACCAGCCACGACGGTTTTACCCTCAGGGACATGGTGTCGTTCAACGGCAAGCACAACGAGGACAACGGCGAGGAAAGCCGCGACGGCAGCGACAACAACAACAGCTACAACTACGGCATCGAGGGGCTGACCATCGACCCGATGCTGGAAGAAGTCCGCATGAGGCAGATAAAGAATTTCTTTGCCACGCTGTTTGTTTCTCTGGGAACGCCGATGATACTGGGCGGCGACGAGGTAGGGCGCACCCAGTTGGGCAACAACAACGCCTATTGCCAAGACAACGAAATATCGTGGTACGACTGGTCGCTGGTTGAAAAAAACCAGGAACTGTTCCGTTTCGTCAAGGAGATGATGGCCTTCCGCCTGCGCCACCCCGGCTTTATGCGCCCCGAATTTTACACCGGCAGGGAGGGCAACTACAACGCCATACCGGACATAAACTGGTACACGGAAAAAGGGACCAGCCCCGACTGGGACAAAATAGGCTACAGCCTTGCCCTGCAGATAAACGGGCGGCGCGCCGACGTGCTGCGGGACAAGGACGACAACGATTTCTTTCTGATGTTTAACGCCGGCCTGGATCCGGTGATGTTTATCGTGCCTGCGGCAAACGACCGCAAGAGGTGGTTCCGGGTGGTGGATACCAGCCTTAAATCCCCCCGGGACATACTTAGCGCGGGCAGCGAGGAGCCGCTTGTCCCTCCGCACCGGTACAAGGTAAAGGCCCGCAGCACGGTGGTACTGCTCTCCAAAACCCCGGAGACCCATGGACGATAGCACATTTATCCTAGGCGTTGATTTGGACGGCGTGGTCGGCGATTTTTACGGGGCGATCCGGAAAATCGCCGCCGAGTGGCTGGACATCCCGCTGGAAACCCTTACCAAGGACATATCTTTCGGGCTTGAAGAATGGGGCATTGGCGAGTTTGGCGGCTACGACCGGCTGCACCGTTTTGCCGTAACCCAGCGGAACATCTTCCGCGACATGGAGCCAATCAAAAACGCCCCGGCAATTCTCCGGAAGCTTTCCAACCAGGGCATCCGCGTCCGCATCATCACCCACCGGCTGTTCCTCAAATACTCCCACCGCGCATCGGTTACCCAGACCGTCGACTGGCTGGACAACAACGACATCCCCTACTGGGACATCTGCTTTATGAACGACAAAGGCGCGGTCGGCGCCCACGTTTACATCGACGATGCCCCGGAGAACATCATCAGCCTGCGCAAGCAGGGCTGCAAGACCATCGTTTTCAGCAACTCCACCAACCGCCATCTCAGCGGCCCCCGCGCCGACAACTGGTTTGAGGTAGAACGCCTGGTCATGGAAGCCCGCGAAGAGTGGCGAACCGGCACCGTCGGCCTGTTCCCCTAATGTTTCACGTGAAACGTAGGCCATTTCCGCACCCCCCCGCCAGGCCCCTGCGGGAATTGTTTCACGTGAAACAATTCGTGCGATTTCCCTGAAAAGGCGCACGGAGGCACAGAGGCACAAATTGCCAAATGCCTCACGCAGAGGCGCAGAGAACGCGGAGGACGCAAAGGAAGAAGGGAAATGACGAACGTTAGGATGGCGTATTCTTTTTCCGGGTCTGCAATTTCATTAAGCCTGTCGTTTCCCACCTCGGCAAGCCACATTTTGAACGGCTCGGCCTTTTTACTAGGAACACTCTGAATGAGACGTAATATGCCCTTTGTATCCAAAAAACTTGTATGTTTGTCATAGTGACTCAAAAATAGCAAAATTATAGGTGACAAGCAATAAAACCCGCCCAGTAGGGTTAAACTTGACCCAAATATTTCCGGTGAATCCCCCAGAGGGGTGGCGGGCGCGGGGGCGGCGAAATCTGGGGGAGTCCGCCTACGGAGCCCCTGACCGGTTTTATATATCCTTGTAAGTACTGCGTGGTAATTAAATTTTGCATGTTTATCATGTTCCTCTTCCGGTCAGCCTTTTATTCTACGCCTAGTTTTTGATATTTTTCACAGGTCTCCTCCGGCGGGGAGTCCCAGAAATTTTCGCCGCCCCCGCGCCCGCCACCCCTCTGGGGCATTAGCGTGACAAAGTGTGTCAAGATTAAGCCTAAGGGGGTATGTACCTCTTAATGAAAAAATTCCGGTATTTCCAACTGTCCAATAAAATCAGACAGTTCACTTCCTTCCAACTTTAGCTTGGTTATTAAATCACCCCAATATTTTTGCGGTTGAGTACTGTCGATCAAAACCGCAATAACACCGGAATACCATTCCTCCTAACCACTACTCACTAGCCACTTCCGCACACTACTTAACAGATGTATTGTTCTGAACGTTCAGAACTATTTGGCAGCCGCTCTAATCCCGCCGGACATGGTTTTTTATGGGGGGTATCCCCGTTACAAAAAACCTTTTAACGGGAGGTATGAACCGGATCATGCTGCTATATCCCCGTTAAAAAAACATCTATTTCCGGTTATCTGGCAACCACCGCTCCGGAGGCTCTTGAAAGCAGCTCTGGATTTTCTGCCACATAATTCAGTACATCGGCCATGATGCCGGTGTAGCCGTCTCCCAGCGCCTTGTATTTTTCCAGGGCTTCGGGTTCCATACGCAAGGCAACCATTGGCTTTGTTTTTCTTTGCCGCCGGGCCCGTGCCAGAGCCGCAAATTCCGCAAGGGCCTCCGGCGTGGATTCCGGGCAATCCTCCGTGTAGTGAATGGGTTTCTTAGCAATTTCCCGAATCTGCTTTAGCTGTTCGTTAGTCGGCTTTTGACCAACCCTTACCGTCGATCTGGTAATTCCCATGATAGCTTCTCCGTTCCGCGCATAATTATACTGTAATACATTTTGTATTTAATATCAAGGGTCACAAAATGATGACAGCCACCAAATTTTGTCTGATCGATCAGACAAACAAGCGGCACACTAACCTTTCTTCCCCTCTGCGTGCTCCGCGTTCTCTGCGTGAGGCGTTTCCAACAGGGTTTCGGTACCTGCAACTATTGCGCTTCTTTTACATTCGTCATGGATTTAGGTTTGCAAATTTTCTAAAATTGTGCTGATGTTTCGTTTCCCATGCAGAATACGGTAAATACGGACAAGATTATTTTCTTCGTCTATTTTATAAAAAACAAGAAAATCGCCCGTTATTGATCTGCGGAATTCTTTGTTATATTCATATTTTGGAAACATTTTTGGGTTATTGCTTATATTTTCGAAATTTTTCTCAAGTGCATCAAGAAACCTGCCTGGCGTACCAGGGTAAAACTGTGAAAGATATTGGCAAATTTCGTCAATATCCCTCTCTGCAAGACCAAGCAGTTTTACTTCATAATCCACAGTATTTATCCCGCAGTTTTTTCAAGACCTTTTTTGAGTTTGTCCATTTCGCTCCGTTTCTTTTAGCTTCCGCTTCAGCCTCCTCAAGTTTGGTTTTTACATATTTTATATGGAGATATTCTTCCACCTCAGCATAATCATCTATATTTATTAAAACCGCCGCCCCCCGTCCATTCTTCGTAATAATGACTGGATCATGGTTTTCTACCAGTGCTTCTATCTCTGTATACCGATTGCGTAAATCCCGCACCGGACGTACTTTTGCATTTTGCATAAATACCTCTCTATGTGATAGAGTATCACAATATTGATACAAAGTCAAGCATGATTTTATCCATTGACAGCGCAATAGTGTCAGGCACCGAAATCCTGTAGTGCCGTTAGGTGTAACCATACCAGATATAGTGTAGTAGTGAAATATCAGCCGTCCTTCGGGACGGCTTTTTTTTGCTCTGTTCCCAAGCTCTTTTCTTCCTCTGCGCCTCCGCGCCTCTGCGTGATGAATCTCGAATAATGCCCTGCGCCTCTGCGTGAGGCATTTTCAAAAAACCTCTCTTTGCTTTTCCACTATTTGGTGGTATAATTAATTATGGATGTGGGCATCAGATTCAGCGAATCAGCGTTTAAGCATAAGATTACAATGGCTGATATACGCTGGGCTTTTGATAATGTTCTGTACGATGAACAGTTGTACGAGGGTGATGAAGACACAGATATTGGCAGCAAACATCTGCTTATCGGCTTTGATCGGAACGCCAATCATCTCGAGATTTTGTACAATGTTATTGACGAGGAAACCATTAGGGTATTCCATGCTATGAAATGCAGGGATTGTTTCTTGCCGCTAATAAATGATATAAGGAGTAACTTATGGCAGCAGATCTAACTGAAGAAGAATATGACGCTTTAGACGAATATTTCACCAAGAACCCGCCTAAAATAGACCCGACAAAAAGGGGGACTGGCTTTTTCACCCGGAGGACGCAACAGGCTCGCACTATCACAGTCGATAATCTGTCAGCGGCCTATCTGACGACCAAAGCCATAGCCGATCACAAAACCCCGGCTGACATCATCAGCGAAATGGTGCAGGAACGGATTGCCGCCACGGTATAGTATCTAACCGCACAGACCTCCGCGTTCTCTTCGCATCTGCGTGAGGCATTTCCAACAGGATTTCGGTGCCTATCGTTTTATATCACGATAAAAATTCTCATGCGATCCAAGAGCAATGAATGGTGCCATGTTGTTTCCTGTTAGTTATTTATTTTCTGCTCTTCAATTCTTTTAATCGTTTTTTCAACCCATTCCAAACATTCTTGTGCGATTTTTACTGCCTGTTCGTATTTATCTTTAGTGATTTCGTCATACCAACCGGGGTATCGAGTGAGAACAGCGTAAGCGGTTAATTTCCCCGCTTCTTTCACATAATCAGGAATATCGGTATATTGCTTAAGCGCTTTTATAAGAACTTCAATATTGTGGGTAAATTCAGGCTCAACTTCAAAAAAAATAAGAAAACCCTTTAGCGCTTTTTCGACTGCCTGTTGCGCCTGATAGCATAAATCTTCATAAATAATATTATTGATAATCTTTGTTTTTGCTAAATCAAGGCTGCTCTTTGCTCTGTTAATCCATTCCTCATACCGGGCCATATATCACTTTTCCCTCTTTTTTTATTGTTTTATATACATAACCAATCTCATTGCTTAATTCCAAATATCTATCATAATCTATAGCGAGTAAGTCAACAGGTATTCCTATATCATTATCCAAAAAAGCTCGGTAAATAGAGCCTACAAGATCAAGGCTGTCCTTTAATCCCCTCTTCAAAACAAGCAAATCAATATCGCTTTTCTCCCAATAATCCCCACGGGCATATGAACCGAAAAGAATAATCTGGTCAGGAGCTGCAAGAGACACAATAATAGATACAATGCTGTCTATTTTCGGTACATTTATATCCATATCCCAATAATATACCTAAAAGCGGAAATCTGCCACCCTCCTTCCCCTCTGCGCCTCCGCGCCTCTGCGTGAGATAATCGAAAAAAATCACGGAAAGCCGGGCAGGCCTTTGCTTTCGACGGCGAGGCTGCCGTCTATCGCGCGGCGGGACGGCGAGCCTATCTCTGCCTGCCGGGTGCGTTCCAGCAGGTACACGGTGAAATTGCCGATGACGGCGGCGGTGTCGCTGACGGGGTTGTCGCTTTTTTTGGCGCTTCGCAGCCCCGGCATCAAAAGCGAATAGAGCGGATGGGTGTACGGATAGTCCTGATAATCCAGCGGGCCGGCGCTTTCAATGGCGGCAAGGATGGCGGGGCCGGAACCGGAACGCATGGCCTCGTAGACGGCCTGGTAGGGCTTCTGCCCCCTGGAGGCGTCCAATGCCCGGCCAGAAACCAGGTACATGACCGGAAGCC
>WRJO01000084.1 GCA_009778545.1 Treponema sp.
GCCAACCCCGTGCCCAAATCCATCGAAATTATGGAACTTGTGTCGGTGTCGGAATTGGCGAAAAAGATGAACCTCAAGGCGTCCGACCTGATCCAAAAGCTCATGCGCATGGGCATGATGGTGACGATCAACCAGCAGATAGACGCCGACACCGCCACCCTGCTTGCCGCCGAATTCGGCGCAGACGTAAAAATAATCAGTCTGTACGACGAGACGGTTATCGACACCGGGACGGACGAGGGCGCGGACATGCTCCCCAGACCGCCGGTCGTTACCGTTATGGGACACGTTGATCACGGCAAAACCAAGCTGCTCGACGCGATCCGCAGCGCCGACGTTGTATCCGGCGAATTTGGCGGCATCACCCAGCACATCGGCGCGTACATGGTGGACACCCCGCACGGCAGCATCACCTTCCTCGACACCCCCGGCCACGAAGCGTTCACCCGCATGAGGGCGCGGGGCGCGCAGGTAACGGACATCGTCGTGCTGGTCGTCGCGGCGGACGACGGCGTCATGCCCCAGACCGTTGAGGCAATCAACCACGCCAAGGAAGCGGAAGTCCCGATCATCGTCGCGGTAAACAAAATCGACAAACCGGAGGCAAACCCCGACAAGGTAAAAAGCCAGCTTTCCGACCTTGGCCTTATGCCCGAGGAATGGGGAGGCCAGACAATGTTTGTCGAGCTTTCCGCCCTGCAGAAAACCGGCGTCGACAAATTAATCGAAACGATTCTGCTTGAAGCGGAACTCCAGGACCTCAAGGCCAATTTCCAGCGGAGCGCCGAGGGCAAGATCCTCGAGTCGCGGATCGATCACGGGCGGGGCATTGTCGCCACAGTAATGGTAGAAAAGGGAACGATCTCCATCGGCGATTCGTTCGTGGCGGGGATCTGGCCGGGCAAGGTGCGGGCGATCTTCAACGACAAGGGGCAAAAACTCAGCCATGCCACGCCGTCCATGCCCGTCGAAGTGCTGGGCTTTGAGGGAATCCCCAATGCCGGCGACCCCCTGCAGGTGGTGGAAGGCGAAAAAGTCGCCCGCGAATATTCTTCCAAGCGGCAGGAACTGAAACGCTTTGAGGACGCCAAGAACTTCAAGAAAGTTACGATGGACAACCTCCGCGACATGATTAGCGACGGAACCATACAGGAACTCAAGGTGATCATCAAAGCCGACGTGCAGGGTTCCGCCGAAGCGCTGAAGAGCAGCCTGGAAAAACTGTCCACGAAAGAAATACGCCTGCACGTAATACAGGCCCTGCCCGGGCCGATCAGCGAGGGCGATGTCGACCTGGCAATCGCGTCAAAGGCGATTATCATCGGGTTTAACGTGCGTCCCCTGCCCAAGGCAAAGGTGCTGGCGGATCAGGAAAAAGTCGACATACGGAAGTACAACGTCATCTACAAGGCCGTTGAAGAAATTGAGCAGGCGATGGAAGGAATGCTCAAGCCCGACATCAAGGAAGAGGTCATCGCGTCGGTGGAGGTGCGGGATACGTTTAAAGTGCCCAAAGTCGGCACCATTGCCGGCTGTTATGTGCAATCGGGAACGGTAAAGCGCAGCGCGAGCGTCAACGTGATCCGCGAGCAGATCGTCATCTGGTCGGGAAAGATCGCATCGCTGCGGCGCTTCAAGGACGACGCCCGCGAGGTTGCCGCCGGTTACGAATGCGGCATTGGGCTGGACGGATTCGACGATGTGCAGGTAGGCGATCAGCTTGAGGTGATCGAGATGGTCGAGATCGCACGTAAACTTTCAGGCTGAAATGGCCGAGTACAGGACCGAGCGGCTTGGGCGGCTGATGCAGGAGATGATCGGCGCCCTCGTGCTGGAGGGCAGGATCAAAGACCCTCGGGTCGGCCCCTTTATCTCGATTACCCGTGTGCAGGTATCGCGGGACCTTTCGTTCGCCGATGTCTATGTTTCCAACATCCGCGATACCGCCGGCGTTAAGCGCAACACCGAGGGCCTGCAAAGCGCCGCCGGTTTTATCCAGTCGCAGTTGGGCGCCGCCCTGAAAATCCGCAAAATCCCCCGCCTCCGCTTTCACGCCGACACCAGCATCAGCGAAGGCTTCGACCTCGTACAAAAAATAGATCAGTTGGTTGAAGCGGGTTCGTAAATTCCGCACACAAAGGCACAAAGGCACGGGGGACACCGAGAGGATAGGGGCTTAGCGATCTGCATCAATCTTTACTTTCTTAATAATCTGTGCCTCTGTGCCTCCGTGTGATATTTCTGGGGGAGAAGTGAATAGAATTATATTGCAGACTACTCCACATTCACCGCCGGAAAGATTATAATTCCTCCATGAAAAGCCGGTATGGCGTTACGCCCTGGGGCAGGTGGTTCATCGATGTCCTGGACAGCTATAAAATGGGAGAACGGCTTAACCGGGGCAGAAGGTACGCCAATGCCGGCAGGGTGCTATCCCTGGAATTCAATTCGGGCAGCGCGATTGCCAAGGTTGAGGGCAACTACCTTCCCTTCTACCGGGTCAAAATAACTTTTCCGCCGCTTAAAGACCCGGAACGGGTGTACCGGATGATAGAGGGGGACCCGCCCCTGCTGGCCCGCATCGCCGCCGGAGAATTGCCGGAATCTTTTTTGCAGAAACTTAAAAATAAGGGCATTAACCTTATTCCCCGGCGCTGGCGGGAAATGGAACGCTTTTGCTCCTGTCCCGACTGGGGCGATCCGTGCAAGCACATGGCCGCCCTGTATTACATTATCGCAAGGGAAATAGACGCAAACCCCCATGTGCTGTTCAAACTGCGGGGTATGGATTTGGCGGCCCGTTTCGGAAACGCGGCGGTTCACCACATTGCGCCGCCCTTTACCGTAACATTTGCCTCAAAGGATGACGGCGGCGAAATTCCAAACCGGACGCCGCCTGAACTTGAGGAGATTCCCCATTGCGGGCAGCTCATTTCTTCGCTGCTTCCCCAGGCTCCGCCCTTCTGCGACAAAGATTTTGCCATGGTCATGGCGGAATTCTACCATCGCTGCACCCGGTATTCGGGCCTTCGGCTGCCGGCGCGGGAAACGTCCGAAAAAAACGAAAAGGCCCGGACTGCCAGGGAACACCATTTTTCCCGTTCGCGCTGGACAGTTCTCTGCCCCAACCCCGAGCCGGGCGCGGAACCGGTCCTTCAGGCAGAGGATATTAACGGCGGCATAAAACAATATTCCCCGCACGACGCCTTTGAACATTTTGTGCTTTTTTCTTCCGACGACGGAACTGCATCGTACAGCTTCCTCTTTTATTTGTTCAAGTTTCTTAACCTGGTGTGTTCATCAGGCGCTTTTATCCCCTATATTTTTGCCGAAGACGGAACGCTCGGATGCATCTGGCGGCCATTTGAAACCCTGCCGCAGGTTCAGCACATGCTGGAAGCCTTGGCGCTCTTTTGCCCCGCGTCCCGAGAAAACGCCATGTTCACAATTCCGGGCATTGCGATCGCTGAACAAAAGGAAATTGGGCGAAAAGCCAAAGTTAAAAAAACAGTAGGACTAAAAGCCAATTCTCCAAGGCCCGGCCCGACCGTAAGCGGTAGGAGCGTGGTTGACCTGCTTGCATCGGCTTTTTTGAACGAGTGGGTCAAACGGAGTTATGCCGATTTTGGGGGCAGCGGCGGAGGAGACGAATACGGAGAATTGCTGAATCTGTTTTTTAAGGGAACCGTTATCGGCGTTTCTTCGCCCGCTAAACGCAGCCTGCCCTCGGCGATAGACCGGTGGCTTTCGGTGCTGCACATCAATTTTTCTGCCTACAAGTACAGCATCACCATTAAGGAACTTTCCCGAAGCAGGAAGGATGCGGATGATACCTCCGGCGCGTCGCAGGGTGATTTGAATTTTGCCCTGACCATGGATGTGCTGACCGAAGGAAAAGAGGGAACGGTAAAAACGCCCCTATCGCAATGTTCGGATTTGGGAATGCTCCGCGCGCCAACTGCCCTGTCCAATTATTTGCCGGAAATTCAGGAACTTGCCTCGCCGTCGGCGCGCCGCCGGGTAGTATGGCTTTCCGAAGAACGGCTCGTTTCATTTCTCGATTCCGCCGCTTCCCTGCTTGTCCGCCTCGGCATGGCGGTAAACCTTCCCAAAGCGCTGCACAGGCTGTTAAAACCAAAGCTGGCAGTCAAGTGGAACAGCACGGGCGCTCTGGTGAGTTACCTGAATATGGATGCCCTGCAGGATTTTGAGTGGCAGGTTGCCATCGGCGACAAGGTGATAAGCATCGCGGAGTTTGAGGAACTGGTACAACAGAAGCGATCTATCGTTCGTTTCAGGGACGGATTTGTCAAAATAGACCCCGAAGAATTTGCCCGCCTCCTGAAAAAGGCGAAAGAGGGTGCGCCCGATTTTAACGATTTTTTACGCGCCCATTTTTCCGGCGATACGCTTCTTTCCTTTGATGCCCGTGAAATGATTAATAATCTTTTCAAAGAACAGAATTTTCCCGTTCCAAAAGACCTTAACGCAAAACTGCGGCCATACCAGAGGCGGGGCTACAACTGGGCTTGTTCCCTGTTGTTTTCCGGCTTCGGCTGCATCCTGGCCGACGACATGGGGCTGGGGAAAACCGTCCAGTCCATCGCGGCGCTTCTGCGGCTCAGAGAGGCTTCCAAAGGAGGCCCGCAGTCCGATGGATGGCGAGGCTGCCTGGTCGTTGCGCCGGCGGCGCTGCTGAACAACTGGGAAAAAGAGCTGGGACGCTTTGCGCCGTCGCTGGGCGTTTCGCGGTATCACGGAAGCCGCCGCCAGATTAACAGGGAAAGCGACGTGCTGCTTACCACCTACCAAACGGCGGCACGGGACGCGGAAAAACTCAGCGAAGAAAATTTTTCACTGCTGCTGGTGGACGAAGCCCATTTGATGAAGAACGCCGATACCAACATTTCCCGCACGGTAAAGCAGCTCCGTTCCCGGTATCGCCTTGCCCTTTCGGGAACGCCGGTGGAAAACCGCCTTGAAGACCTTCGCTCCCTTTTTGATTTTATCCTCCCCGGCTATCTGGGAAACGCGTCGAAATTCAGGGAACAGTACCGCGTCCCTATCGAAGTTATGCGAAACCGCGAGCAGGCGGAATCCCTGCGGAAGATCACCTCTCCCTTCCTCCTCAGGCGGCTTAAAACCGACAAGACCATTATCAAAGACCTGCCGGAAAAAATCGTTACCAACGAATATGCCGTGCTGGAAAAGGGGCAGGCGGCGTTATACGAAAGCGTGGTTTCCGAAACGATGCGAAAGTCGCAGGAGATGGATCCCAAAGAACGTCCCGCCCTGGTGCTTTACCTGCTTACCTCGCTCAAACAGATTTGCGATCATCCGAGGGTATTCGACAAGGAAAGCCCCGCCGTGTCGGAACTTTCCGGCAAATCACAGCTCCTGTTAACCCTGCTGGAGGAGATTCTCGCCAACCGGGAAAAAACCCTGGTGTTCAGCCAGTATGTAGAAACCCTTGGCTGCCTGGAGCAGATCATCAAAAAGGAACTCGGCGAAGCGGCGCTGGTCTATCACGGCGGGCTGAGTCAGACTGTCCGCACCGGCATTATCGACCGGTTTCAGAACGATCCTTCCGCGCGGATTTTGCTGGTCAGCCTGAAAGCCGGCGGCCTGGGACTCAATCTCACCGCAGCAAGCCGTGTGATCCACTACGACCTGTGGTATAACCCGGCGGTGGAAAACCAGGCGACCGACCGGGCTTTCCGCATCGGCCAGACGCGCAACGTTTTTGTCCATCGTTTTATAACCAAAAACAGCTTTGAGGAAAAGATAGACGCGATGATTACCGGCAAACAGGAACTGGCGGACATGACCGTTGCCTCAGGCGAATCATGGATCGCCCGCATGAGCCACGCAGAACTCAAAGCCCTGTTCGAACGGTGAGCCGTTAATCGCAAATAACTCACGCCAAGGCGCGGAGATAATTTCCGAATATTTCACGCCAAGGCGCAGAGGCGCAGAGGACGCGGAGGAAGAAGAAAAGAGATTAGGGAATGGGGAGTAGGGAATGGGGACTGGGGACTGGGGTTGTTTTTCGAATACTCGCGTTACTTGCGTGTTAAATTTCGATTCTTCGAATTACAACTCCCTTCCTCTCTTTGCGTCCTCTGCGCCTCCGCGCCTCTGCGTGAGGAAATTGGCAAATAAAATCTCTGTGCCTCCGTGTGATATTTCTGGGGGAGAATGAAAAAGAACAACATTGCGCCGGACGGGCTGATACTTCTGCACAAGCGGCCGGGCGTTACCTCGTTTGATGCGTTACGCGACATTAAGCGGCAGATTGGCAGCGGGAAGGCCGGCCACACCGGCACCCTGGACAAATTCGCCGAAGGCCTGCTTCTGGTGCTGACCGGCAGGGCGCTGAAACTCAGCCGCTGGTTTACCCACTGCGACAAGCAGTACGAGGGTACGATACGTTTCGGCGCCGAAACCGACACCATCGATCCCGAAGGCAGCGTCATCGCAACCGCCCCCCTGCCAACGCGGGAAGCCGTGGAACAGGCCATCTCCCGCTTTACCGGCGAAATTGAGCAGGCCCCTCCAGCCTATTCGGCGATACACATTGACGGCGAGCGGGCTTCGACTCTGGCCCGCCGGGGCGAGGCCCCCGAAATGCGAAAGCGGCCGGTTACAATCTACCGCCTGGAACTCGTCGCATGGGAGCCGCCGGATGCCCGGATTTTCGTCCATTGCTCGGGCGGAACCTACATCCGCTCGCTGGCCCGCGACATTGCTTTAGCCGCCGGAAGCCGCGCACACCTGTCGGCTTTGCTTCGCACACAAGTCGCGGGGTTCAAGCTGGAAAACGCCGTGTTGGGGACTGGGGACTGGGGATCAGGGAATGGGGAGAATGCAGGGAGTAGGGAATGGGGATTGGGGAATGGGGAGTGTAGTTCGGACGATTATAGTGCTTCCGGGTTGTACCCCGGTATTTCGAATAAAAACCCCCAGTCCCTTCGTCTCATCGACAAAGGTGTTTTCGCAGCCCTTAACATTCCCTGTGTGGACATTTCCACCGACGACGCAAGAAAAGTTATCCAGGGCAAGCCATTGGAAGCTTTGTCTGCTCTTGACCCACTATTGTTTCAAAGGCCCGCTGCCCACCCCAACGGGGTTTTTCAGGAATACTGTGGGTCAAGTTCAGCCATAGCGCTGTTTTCGCAGGATGCGTTCATTGCGATTATTGAGAGGGGAGATGACAGGTGGAATTATGGCTATGTGTATGCGCGGAAGTAAAAAAATGCTTGACTCTTTTGTGAGTGCCGTATATAGTCAGACTAGTCAGACTATATAAAGATTAATTCTGGAAAGGAACACAGGGCTATGAATACACAGAGAAAAACCAAAGAAAAAAATGTTGTCTGGCAATTACAGGAGGCAAAGGCTATGTTCAGCAAAGTTGTGAAAGCGGCCGAAGCAAGTCCCCAGACAATCACGATCCGGGGCAAAGAAACAGCGGTGATTCTTTCTATCAATGAATATAATAGACTAACCCGCCCAAAGCAGACCCTCTACGAATTTATTCAAAATTCCCCGCTTTGCGATTTGGAACTTGAATTACCCGGGCGTTTTCCGGAAAAAATGAGGGACATCAGCCTGTGAGGTACCTTTTAGACACCAATGTAATATCGGAAATGCAAAAACCAAATTGCATTCCGAAAGTTAAGGATTTTACGGATAAAATACCTCCGGAAGATATGTTTTTATGCGCTGTTTCTATCGGGGAGATTAGTTTTGGGGTGGAAAAACTTCCCTGCGGGAAAAAGAAACACGATCTGACGGTTTGGCTCTACACTAAATTGCCTGAGTGGTTCAACGGGCGCATTATTTCTCTGGATACGGAAACCATGGCGGAATGGGGGAGACTCCGCGCCAGAACGGAGAGGACGTTGCCGGCGGTAGATTCACTTATTGCTTCGGCTGCCTTAACCCATCACATGACTCTTGTTACCAGAAACACAAAAGATTTTGAGGACATCGAAGGTATTATGCTGATCAACCCCTGGGAATTGTAAAATCA
>WRJO01000085.1 GCA_009778545.1 Treponema sp.
AGCGACCCCGAGAAATACCGCGTCTTTATGGAAGGCAAGGATAATCAATGATTCTGAGAATCAACGAATGGCGCGAATGACCGCGAATAGATCGAAGAAGAGCCCCACGCAGAGGCGCAAAGGCGCAGAGGATGGCGCGCAGCCTGCGAACGGCGCGCATTCATCCTTATCCCCTGAAATTCGTTAGATTTCGATAGAGGGGGGAAGACCCCGGACGAAAACTTTGCGCCCTCTGCGCCTCTGCGCCTCTGCGTGAACAATTTCTAAAGAATCAATCCTCTTCAAAGGTGTATGGGTCGGGAAATAGGCGGCTGCTTGTCCAGGCGGGAAGGGAGTACACCATGTTTGTGCCGGAAATTATCGCCAGCCGCTTGCCGTCCTGGTCTGGGTAGCCCGTCCGCAGCGTCCGTATGCCGCCGTCTCCGAGTTCCATCACGATGCGGCCGTCGTTGAACGCCGGGTCTGAGGGGCTTACCGTTTCTTCAAAATCGTCTCCCGATGTGTTGAGAATGTCGCGGATGTAGTTGTCGACCCTTCCCATGTCAAGGGATTCAAGTTCCACGCCGGTGAACGTCCACTCCCTGCCCCTGCGGGAAAAAATGAACGGCGTGCCTTCGCCGTATTCGTCGGGGGGATAGACGGTAAGGCGCTGAACGCTTGCCGCTTCGAGCCTGCCGCTTTCTGTTTCGGGAAAGAGCCGGAGGTTGTACCACGAGGCCGTTTCGGATTCGGTGTAGGCGGAGAATATGTCCTCGCCGGAACGAACCTCGTTTTGCCCCTGCTTGCGGAGGTACACGTTCCGCCCGGTAACGTCCCCCTGCCCGATAAGCAGGTGCAGCAGGGGCAGACCCGCGCCTCCGGCGGCGACGACCTGGGTGGAACTTTCAGCCGTCAGCGACAGGCGCTGGTGGGAAGATGGGCTGGAGGATCGCATGGGGTAGGGGGCGCGTTTGCACAGCGCGTCGATAAAGTCCTCTACCCGCATACGGCGCGCCGGAAAATCCCTGCCGCCGCGCGACACGAACCAGTCGCTGCCCCGCCGCTCAAGCATTACCGTCTCGTATTGGTTCGTGATCGTAAGGCGGTCAATTTTATCTTTTTGTTTTGGATCAAGCCAGGAATACGCGTCCGACCGCGATCCGATCCGCTGCGGGTCAAACACGATCGTCAGAACATAGATAAGGGCAAGCGCCGCGATAACCGTTGACAGAACGGCAAATTGTTTTTTGTATGTCATCTTATTGCTCCTTTTCGCCGCCCCTGGCGGATCGTGCGGCGGCTCCGCGCGCCCTGCGTCTAAGGGCTATGGCTATGCCCGCCAAAACAACCAAAAGCGGCACGATGAATACGTTAACCGCCTGGGCGGTTCGCATGGCGGCGGCGCGCTTTTCCGGTTCGATGATCCGGTCGAGGCGGCCCGAACCGCTTTCCCGCGAGCGTATGCCGATGATGTCGTCGTCGTTGCCCAGCCAGTCGGCGGCCTGAACGAGGAAATCCAGGTTCCGCTGGCCGCCGGAAACGCTGATGAACGAAGTGGCGAATTCCGTGTCGCCCACTACGATGATGCGCCCTGCCTTCGGTTCAAACGGCATATCGGGAAGCTCCCCCTCTTCCTGCCATGGCTTTGGCATACCGGCAAACCACGAAGGGAAAACGCCGGCGAGGCTCGCGCCCAATATCTTCCTTCCCCTTGTTTCGGAACTGTCCCGCTCAAGCAGGTAGGGTATCTCGGGGTTGACGTTGTACGGTTCCCGCATCGACCAGGCGTCGGCGGTAGTGGTAAAGAGCCGGCCGGCTTCCACCCCATCCGGCGCGTTAAGCGACAGCGGGCTTGCCCAGTACATATCCAGGCCGGTAAAATGGGCGCTCACCGGATGATCGGGATTGCTGTTTTCGCGCAGCACCCGTATCCACTGGGGGTTGCGCGTCATACGTATCTGAATCATGCCGTTGGGACTGCGGGTCTGGTACTGCATCGTCAGTGCGGATCGATCCATGACAATCTCCGGCAGCACCGTCACCCCGTAGGACGAAAGCATGGCAAGCAGACCCTGATCGTCCAGCAGCCTGCCTTCGAGGTCGCCGCTAGTCTCGACCCTGACTCCCTTCACGGTAAAGAGCGCCCTCCCGCCCGTTTGAAGATAGCGGTCGATTTGGTACAGGGCGGTTTCGTCAAGGCCCTCTACGCCCCCCAGCACCAGCAGGGCAGGGACGGTATCGGCAATGTCCGCGCCGGGGGGTATCAGCCTGAGCTGGTAGCCCGCCTGCATAAACGCCCCCTGCAGTTGGCGGTAGTCTTCGTTCCACCGCCGGAAATTGTCGCCGAGTACCACTCCCAGCATACGGGAAGACCCCCGTACCATCGAGCGTATCCTCGATGTAAGATCGTACTCCAGCGTTTCCAGCGAAAACACCGACGGCATCACATCAATTTCGTCGAGGTATTCGATCAAAAGTCCCGAATACACGGTGATGAGACTTGCCTGATCCTGTTCGACGGTCTGTATCTGCTGGGGCATAATGCCGAATTGTTCAACCTCGCCCGCGGCGTTCGCCTTTGCCGGGTCTTTCACCGTCAGCCTGATCTTCCCCCGCGAGTAGGCGGTGTACTCCTTCAGCAGATCTTCGATTTCGCCCGGTATCGGATGAATGGCCCGCAGCTTGTCGGAGAGGAAGTAGGTTATCCGCACCTGATCGGGAATCTCGTTGTGAAGGTTGCGCGAGACGGCGGATATCGTATAGGACTTGCCTTTGGTCAGATCAAGCCGGAACCAGAGCCGCCTTGAAACCATGACGGTAAGGACAAGGGCGAGTAACGTTAATGCGCTTAATATCGTTGCCTGTTTTTTGGTCATGACATTCGCCTCCTAATTCCACTTCCTGAACAGTATTACCCGTGTGTTAAGGAACAGGAACAGTCCAGTCGTAACAACGAAATACACAACGTCCCTGGAATCCAAAAGGCCCCGTGAAAAACTTTCAAAGTGGAACGCCAGGGAAAAAACGTTCACCGCTTCGGTGAGCCACTGGGGGAAGTTCAGCGTAAAGGCAAGCTGGCTTGCCAGCATTACAACCATTAGCACTACCGCGCTGCCCAGAAAACTGCCCGCCTGGTTTTTTGACAAGGATGATAACAATAAACCCAAAGCAAGCGCCGAAGCGCCCAGAAGCAGCGCGCCGACGTATTCGCAGAAGATCACTCCGCCGTCAAATTCCCCCAGGGGGAACAGGCTCAGGGGGAGGGGGATGGTCAGGGCAAGCATCATTACCAGCATGGCGAAGGCGGAAAGGAATTTTCCCAGCACCAGGTCCCATTCGGACAGGGGCATGGTGAGCAATAGTTCGATGCTGCCGGTCTTGCGTTCCTCCGCCCAGCTTTTCATCGTGAGCGCGGGGATAACGAGGATGAACACCAGCGGAAAAACGGCAAAGTACGGCCGCAGAGTCGCCATGTTCATCATGAAGTAGCGCTGAAAATAAAAAAGCCATACCGATGAAAACACCAAAAAGAAAACCGCCGCACCGTAAAACGCCGGAGCGTTAAGGTAGGAAAAAAGTTCTTTTTTCGCAAGTGCCAATGCGCCGCTCTTTCCTGTGAATGACTTATTGTCCATTATGCTGCACCTCCCCCGGATTTTTCTCGTCTGTTGTCAGGCTGACAAATATGTCCTCGATGCTGAGTTTCTTCCGGCTCATGCCGAGTATCTTCAGCCCGTTTGCAACCGCCCAGTCAAAGATACGCTCACCGGCGGGCGTATCGCCCGAGTCCGACGCTACAAAGAAGCTCAGGCCGACCGTGCCGTCTTCCAACTGCTGCGAACTGGCCGACGAAATGTCAATGCCCAGATGGGGCAGCTTGAACTGTACGTCCTGCGCGCCCATCCCCTTGATCACCAGTTCCCAGGTATCGCCGCCCTTCATCGTTCCGGCGATTTCCTCGGGCGTTCCCTGCGCTGCGATCTTTCCTTCGTTGATGATAAGCACCCGCGAGCATATCGCCTCGACTTCCTGCATGATATGCGTGGAGAGGATGACGGTCTTCCTCTGCCCCAGTTCCCGTATCAGGGAGCGTATCTCGATGATCTGGTTGGGATCGAGGCCGTTGGTCGGCTCGTCGAGGATCAGTATCGGCGGGTCGTGGAGGATCGCCTGCGCAAGCCCTGTGCGTTGGCGGTAGCCTTTGGAGAGCGTTTCGATCTTCCGGCCCCGCCATGCCTTGAGTCCGCAGGCTTCCAGGCTTGCGTCGATTGCCTTTTTGCTTTCGCTGCCGCCGATACGCCGCGCCTCGGCGACAAAGCCAAGGTATTCGTCGATGGTCAGGTCGCCGTAGAGCGGGACATTTTCCGGCAGGTAGCCGATCCGTTTTTTTATCTCCACCGGATTCTCGTCAACGCTGATACCGTCAATGAGGGCGGTTCCGCTTGTGGGAAAGTGGTAGCCGGTAAGTATCTTCATGATGGTGGTTTTTCCCGCTCCGTTCGGACCGAGAAAGCCCAGCACCTGATCCTTTCCCACGGAAAAGGAAACGTCCTGCACGGCCGCAACGTTTCCGTAGCTTTTGGTAAGGTTCTTCACTTCAATCATGGAATTCTCCTTAGTCGATATAATCAATGGGGAATACGGCGCGATCCCTTGCCAGCACCGTATCGGGAAAAATCCCCTGCGCTTCTTTGAGAAGCTGCTTGAGGTTGTACTCGGTATAGCGGGGGCTGTAGTGGATAAGCGCGAGTTTTTTTATCCCCCCCGCCTGTGCCGCAATGCGGGCAGCTTCTTCGGCGGTCATGTGCCGTTTGCTGTGGGCGTCCTCCGCCAGTTCCCGCTCGAACATTCCCTCGCATACAAAGAGATCGGACCCGGCTACCTCCGGCGCAATTTCGGGAAATGCCAGGCTGTCGGTAACAAAGGAAAACTTTCTGCCGGTACGCGCCGGGCCGAGGACTTCTTCGGGTCGCACCTCCCGCCCGTCCGCCGCCAGCACCGTTTGCCCGCCCTGCAATTTTGACCAGAGCGGCCCCCTGGGCACCCCCAGCGCTTCGGCGTTTTCCGGATGGAACTCGCCGGGCCGGGTGTCTTCTTCCAGGGCATAGCCGAAACAGGGCTTGGTATGCCGCAGGGGAAAGCAGCGGACATGGAACCCATCCCCCCGGTACACGATCCCCGGCTCGGTTATCTCCCTGACGATCACCTCGTAGTTGATGTACATATCCAGCACCCGCCGGCTGCTTTCGATGTATTCGCCGATACGGGGCGGGCCGATGATGTACAGGGGATCGTCGCGGTCGACCTGCGACGAGAGCATCAAAAGTCCGGGAATGCCGGTTACGTGATCCGCGTGGGTATGGCTGACAAAAATGACCGAAATCTTCTTCCAGCGCAGGTTAAGTCTCCGCAGTGCGACCTGGGTACCCTCGCCCCCGTCGAAGAGGAACAGTTCCCCTTCCCGGCGCAGCAGCACCGACGTGAGATGACGGTTCGGCAGGGGCATCATGCCGCCGCAGCCAAGTATGAAAGCCTCGAGATTCATGGTTTGGTTACACTATATTCAAAATTGTATGCCTTTTTCAAGTGATACCAGGAAAACACCCCCCTGAACTTGACCCAGCATTAATTGATTAATCCCCGCCGGGGCGGGAGCGCGCGCCCTGGCAAAAATCTGGGGGAGTTCGCCTGCGGAGCCGCTGACCGGCCTTTTTTTATCAATGCAATATAGAGTTGCTTTAAAGATATGCGTCACTACCATGTTTTTCTTGCCGGTCAGCCATTATTTTCCTCCTGTTTTAATTTTATTCACTCGTCTCCTACGGCGAGGAATCCCAGAAATTTTTTGCCAGGGCGCGCGCTCCCGCCCCGTCGGGCCTTAGTGGATAATTCTGGGTCAAGTTCAGGTATTTTTGGGGGGGTGTTTTCCTGCATTACGGGATGGGGGCATATGGTTCGGAATATGCTGGTAAGGGGTATGGGGGGCCCGTCGGAGGCCAAGCGCACCGTGCACGCACGGCACACTTGCCTATGGAAGCCGCTTACGCGGCATCTACAAACCCGTCGCCACTTTTTTTTTGGGGGGGTGTTTTCCTGCATTACGGGATGGGGGCATACGGTTCAGGATATGGTGGTAAGGGTAATGGGGGGCCCGTCGGAGGCCAAGCGCACCGTGTATGCATGGTACGCTCCTGCTTCGGCGGGCCTTAGCGGATAATTTTGGGTCAAGTCCAGTCATTTTTTGGGGGGTCCTGAAATTGAAATTTAAATAAAGGGTACAAAGCAATTGGAGATATTGTCATCTATAGGGAGTTATGTGCCAGTTTTTCAAGAAATTATTTCTGAAATATGAAAGAATTAAGTGTTGACTTAATTAAAATTTTCAATATAATTTATTATAGGGTAAAACAATGATAGATAGAAAACATGAACTTTTGAATAAATATTTTGGTTTTTCAAGTTTTAGAGAAAACCAAGAGGCTATTATCGACTCAATTTTAGAAGGAAATGATACACTTGCAATATTACCTACAAGTGCTGGTAAATCAATATGTTTTCAAATACCTGCACTAGCATTTTCTGGTGTAACAATAGTTATATCTCCGCTTATTTCTCTTATGAAAGATCAAATTGAAAATTTAGAGAAAAAAAATATAAAAGCAGTACAATTAAATAGCTCATTAAAGCCTAGTGAATATAAAACCAGTATTAATTATATTATAAATGGGGATTGTAAAATATTATATGTTGCACCTGAAGGTTTATGGAAAGAAAGTATTGTAAATATTTCCCAAAAACGTGAAATATCATTAATAGTTGTTGATGAGGCTCACTGTATATCAACATGGGGATATGATTTTAGGCCAGATTATCTAGAAATAAAAACTTTTATTGATCTATTAAAAAATAGACCTGTTATAGCAGCATTTACTGCAACAGCAACCAAGTATGTAGAAAATGACATAATAAAAGAACTTAAAATGAAAAATAATGTAAATATAATTAAAGGAGAAATTGAAAGGAAAAATTTATATTTAAAAGCATTTCATTCACCAAATAGAATGGATACCTTAGTTGAAATATTGAAATCAAAGAAAGATGAACCTGGAATAATTTATTGTATTACAAGGAAAGACACAGAAAAATATTCATGGGCAATAAATAAAGAATTTGGCGCTCTGACCAGTACATTTTACCATGGAGGATTAAATTCAACAATACGTACTCAAAATCAAGAACTTTTTTTACGCGGTATGGTAAAAATAATGGTTGCTACAAATGCTTTTGGAATGGGTATCGATAAAGATGATATTTCATTTATTATTAATTATCAAATGCCTATGGATATAGAAACATATTACCAAGAAGTTGGAAGAGCTGGTAGAAATGGACGAAAGGCTGAATGCATTCTTCTCTACAATGAAAAAGATGTAAAAACAAATGAATTTCTAATAACGGTAAGTAATAAAGATACAGATGAAAATATTAATTTTATAAATCAAGAATATCAAAAACATAAATTGAATTTACTGTATAAAATGGAGGAATTTGCAACAACAAAAAATTGTCTTGGAAATTTTATTCTTGAATATTTTGGAACTCCTAAAGATGGTACATGTGGACATTGCATGAACTGTGAAGGAAGAAGTGATAATAGAGAAGAAAAGAAAAGAGCAATACTGATTAAAAAACAAAAGGAAATAATTGAATAGAAAAACCGGCACATAACAAACGGTAACTGTACGCCGCCCTGTTCGGGCGGCTAGGCTACACAAAACCGTGTTCGGGCTACGCCCTCTGCACGGCTTTGTTCCG
>WRJO01000086.1 GCA_009778545.1 Treponema sp.
AATCATAACGAAATACCGTGTAACGGATGCGGCAGTGCATGACAGCCAGGAATTGAAGAACCTCATCGAAGCAAAAAAGGACAAAAGGCTGTACGGGGACAGCGCATACACAGGAGATGAAGTGCAGAAATGCATACCGAAGGAAGTGCTGAACAGGATACATGAGAAAGGATATAGAAACCGCCCTCTGACAGAAACCCAGAAAAGGAACAATGCCGCCAAGTCGCGGATACGCGCGAGGGTAGAACACGTATTTGGCGCCATGCATCATTTTGGCGGGAGGGCGATACGGACTATAGGTATGGCGAGGGCGGAAATACAGATAGGCCTATTGAACCTCGCATATAATTTGACCAGGTATGCGTACCTTATGGGGGCAAATGGGTAAAAAGCAGGGTAATTACGGGGATAATAATGCCAATATGGGAATTAAAACAAAAGAATTTATTTAAAGCTGTATTAAAGTAAAATAATTTTTACATTAATTTATGCATTGGAGAAAAATTCATAAAAATATGAATTTTTAGAAGTTCCCATTACATAGTAACGATAGCCTTCAGGCCATACCTAATAGTATCGGTAATCTGCAATCCCTGACAGAACTTTCGCTGTATCATCATGAAAATCTTCAATCCCTGCCCGACACTATAGGAAACCTGCAATCCCTGACAAAGCTTTCAATAAGAGACAACCTTGGTCTTCAATTTCTGCCTGACACTATAGGTAACCTTCAATCCTTAACCTATCTTTCATTGGACAGTAACCGAAATCTTCAGGCCCTGCCTGATAGTATTGGCAATCTGCAATCCTTGACAGAACTTTCGCTGTATCATCATGAAAATCTTAAATCACTGCCCGACACAATAGGTAACCTGCGATCTCTAAAAACACTTAGTTTGGATTGGTTAGAAAACCTCCAAACCATACCTGATAGTATCGGCAACCTGCAATCCCTGACAAAACTTTCGCTGTATCATCATGAAAATCTTCAATCCCTGCCCGACACTATTGGAAACCTGCGATCTCTAAAAACACTTCGTTTGGATTGGTTAGAAAACCTCCAGACCCTGCCTGAAAGCATCGGAAATTTGCAATCTTTGACAGAACTCTATTTAGACAATAACAACAGCCTTCAAACCCTGCCTGAACCCATCGGCAACTTGCAATCCATAGAAAAACTTTCGCTGACAGGAAACAAAAACCTTAAAACCCTGCCAGACTCTATCGGCAATTTGAAAAATTTATCGGTTCTTGATCTCCAGTATTCATCCATAGAACAGTTGCCCGACAGCGTGGAAAACCTTTCCGCATTGAAACATGTGGATATTTGCAGATCAAATATCCATTCCGTTCCCGAGTTCTTTTATTCACTGGAAACATTTATTGATAACAAACTTATTGAAATGATACCGCAGATCGGTTCCCTTTCGTATCGCGGTTTTGTCAATTGCTATTACACGCTGATTGAAACGTTATACCGGTTTTACAACAAGGCGGAACGCGAAGGGTTATTGGCATTGGAAGACGAGCTCAGGTTTTTTGTAGACGGTGATTTCCTTCAAAGGGGAATACGGCTGATGGTTGACGGAACCGACAGTAACGTCATCCGTAATCTGATGACACTCCATATAGAACGTGAACATGATTTTTACCGCAAGAAACTTATGGAAATAGCGATGGAGGGTATTATGGGCATACAAGCTGGAAATATTCTGCCACATCGACTTATCATTTTGCTCAATACCATGGTTGCCGTAAAAAACAATCCCATTGATGCCGCCTGTGCAAAATACTTTGCAGGCGACCGTGATTCCTTTTCGAATATTGATTTTAAGGCTGCCCTACAGCCGGAAGAGGAACGTGAAGAAATCAGTTTTATCAAACGAGCTTTAAAAGTAAGTGAAATAGCCCGCCGGGAAGGTCTTTTAGCTCTTGAAGAACACCTGGATCATGGTAAAATTGCCGGGCGGGATGTTTTTGAATACGGGCTTCCACTGCTTGCTGAAGTCTGCGATAATACATTTATCAATTCCATTCTTACCTGTCTGGTCGAACATGAAACCGATCCGGTGCAGAAAAACATCGCGCTTGCAAAAAAAGACGCGGTTCTGTCAATACAGGCCGGGGAAAACACACGGATACTTGCCCTGAAATTAATGGCCTATTTTGACAAGGACATCGCAAAGGCTGCCGAGGAAGAATTTTTCTAAAGGACTAACCACTACCCACTAATCACTTCCTCCCCGCTACTTCCTCGGCATGTCCCGCATAAAATCCAATAGCGGCTTTTCCCAGCTGTGGCCTTCGGCGGCTGCGGTTTTTCCTTCGGCGAGGAAGCGGCGGTACAGGCTGATAATGTGGGCCTTTACTACGGCGGCGTCTTCGGGGGAAATCCTGGCGCAGGGCGCGGCCCAGGGGCGTACACGGTAATTGGCAGGGGGGCTGCCGGCAAATGACGGCGCGGAGGGGGTTTCGCCAAAGAGCAGGGCGGTAAAGGCCTCCGCTTCTTCGGGGGGGAAGAGCTTTTCGTCAAAACAGGTCATGGCGTAGAGGGCTGCGGGAATGCAGTTGACGCTGTGCTGCTTTACATACAGAATCGCCTGGCTTATCGCCAGCGCGCCCTGCTTCAATTCTTCGATTTGCACGGCATGGTTTTCGGCCTCGCCGTAAGAGCGCAGAATTTCGGCAAATTTGGTGTAGGTGCGGATCACCACCATAACGTGCAGGCTCGGGATGCACATCAGATGGGGATCTAGCAGGTGAATAATAAAAAAACGGGGGCGGGCGATGTAAAACGGCCTTTCGGTCGTGGAAAAATTCTTTCGGTACGACTCGCAGGCAAAGACGTACAGGCCGCCCATCGTCTCAATAAAATTTCGAACTTCGGGAAAAGACCTGCGTCCAAACTTTTTCAGCAAAAAGGTGAGCATCCGCAGCCAGAAAAAAACAAAATCCAGGTAAATCGTTACCCACGACGGGATAAAGGGAATTTTTTGATCCAGGGGATGGTCAACCCTGCTGACCGGAACGCGTCCCGGCAGAAATGCCGCATGGTACTGGCGTAAAAAAAAGTTTATAAGAATGGTAACAAAACAGCGGATCGTCACGGGTCGCATCGACGGAACGCTGATCGTTTTGTACCAGGGGTAGGCGGGGGATTCATCGTAAACGCTGTCGGCGTTTTTCATCTTCGGCATAGTACCATGCCTGTGCTTGAATGTCATCTGCCTGAATGTTACAATGCCGCCATGCTTGGGCCTCTGGTAAATACCGTTGTCATCATCGTCTGCTCCCTTATCGGCTGTTTTCTGGTTAAGGGAATCCCCGAACGCTTTGAGGAACACATACGAAAAGCCCTTGGCCTTGCCACGGCTTTTGTCGGAATAAAGGGAACGCTGGAAAACCAAAACATACTCCTTCTGATCATGAGCATAGTGATCGGGTCGATTATCGGGGAACTTATAGACATCGATAAATGGATGAACCGCTTCGGACTCTGGGCAGAGCGCAGGCTCGGCATGGACAGGGGCAGCCCGCATACGGGGCGCGGCGGGCACAGTTTTTCGAAGGGCTTTGTTTCCGCCAGCATCCTTTTCTGCACCGGTTCGATGGCGATTGTCGGCTCCCTGCAAAGCGGCCTACAGGGAAACCACGAACTGATGTTTACCAAATCGATCCTCGACGGCTGCATGTCGCTGATCTTCGGCGCGTCTTTCGGAATTGGCGTCGCTTTTTCCGCCATCTCCGTGTTCGTGTACCAGGGTTCCATAACCCTTGCTTCACGGGCGATCAGCGGCTTTTTGACGGCGGATATTATCCGGGAAATGTCCGCCGTGGGCAGCCTCGTTATAACCGGCATCGGCTGCAACTTTTTGGGCATAAAGGAAATAAAGGTCGCCAACATGATTCCGGCGATCTTTATCCCCTGGATCTGGCTGACGCTGGCCGCCCTGTTTTAACGGCCCTGTTTTAACAGGCATGTTCCGGAATTCTTGTGAAACCCGGCTTTTCGTGGTATGATTGATACTATGTCTGCTGTCGGCATCGACGCCATTGTTTTACCAACTGGTCTGACTGAAACCGAAAACCGGCTCGCCGACGAAATCGCGGCGTGGCTCAGGGAAACCAGCTCCGGCGACTGCGATTTGGTCACGGATCGTTTTACCCATCTTCGCGTATTGGGCGCCGCCGTTTTCGCCTATCCCTCAATCCGGGACACCCAGTTCCTTAAGGGGGTGATCCGCAGCGAAGGGCAGCTTGCCGAATCGCTTCTGGCCTTTTCGTCGCCGCACCACCTTTTGTACATGCCGACCAAAGTCGTCGCCATGAGAAGTTTTCTGGTGGCCAAATTCCACGCATTTTCGCTGCTTTCCTATTTAACAGGCGCCAGGGAGGATCTGCAGGCACAGGTGCGCGCGGTAATCTTCTCGATCATCAGCACGTTAATGGCAGAGGCCGTGTACTTTTCCTGCCTTGAAGACCCCGGCTTTTCCCACGATACCAAGGCAAGCGTTGCCAACGACCTTATCGCCCTGTGGGACAGCGGCGTAGACCTTCGGGGCATTCACCACCTTTCGGCGCTCTCCTCCCTCTGGCTTGCCCGCGAAGCGGCCCCTCCCAGTTTCGGAACCATGGACGGCAACACGGAACTTTTGATGATCACCATGCACCTGGAAGAGGACTGGCGGGAGTTCCTCGTGGTAGAGTCCAGCAACAACGAAACAAGGTGGGCATTGGAGGAATTCATCTTCGGGCTTTCGTGGGAGGAAATTCAAAAGGTGCGTTCCCGGCTTGCCCGCTTTGGCGTTAACGCCGTCGGATTTGACGAGGTACGTTCCTACCTGGATTCCAAACCGGCTTATTCCACAGTGAACGCAAGCGACCCCAGGGCGTTCTACGATTTTTTTATTGAGCGCAGAGACGCGTGCAGCCTCCGCAAGAGGGTTTCCGCCCCGGGCCCGAGGCACACCCTGGAAGAGATATACCTTAAATACCGAATCGTTACGGAACTCCGGTAGTGGGCACAATGGTGAAACGGATCGTACTCCCTATCCTGCTGGGCTTTGCGCTGATGTGCAACCTGGACGCGCAGACGGGGCGGGGGGCGCACAGGGGCGAGGATCTTACCCTGAAAATCGCCGTGATGGGTTCCGGCGACGAGCTGTACTTCTGGTGGGGGCATATCGGCCTGATAATCGAAGACTCCCGTACCGGACAAAGCCGGTTTTACGACTACGGCCTTTTTTCGTTCGATAACGAAAACTTTTTTGTCAATTTTGCCTTCGGCAGGCTGATGTACAGTTGCGGCGCGTCGCAGACGGCGAACAACATAGCCACCTATGTGAACACCAACCGCGATGTCGTCCTGTACACCCTGGACGTTCCGCCAGAAAACCGGGAAAAAGTGCGCGAGTTTGCCGAGGAGAACATCCTTCCCCATAACCGCAACTACCTGTACCACCATTTCAAGGACAACTGTTCCACCCGCATCAGGGACATTCTGGACATAGCTACCGACGGGCAGTTTAAGGAACGTTTTGGCGATGAGCCGGGACGGTTTACCCTCCGCCAACACGTCCGCCGCCATACCTGGTTTTCGCCTTTTCTCGACTGGGTTTTAAATTTTTGGATGGGGCAGGACATCGACATCCCCATCACCGTATGGGAGGAGATGTTCCTTCCCTCCGAAGTCGGCAGCCGCATCATTGATTTCGAGTATGCCGATCATTACGGCGATTCTCACAAACTGGTAACCGCCGAAGAAACGGTGTATAAGGCGGTAGGCCGTCCGGCGGTGCTGGACGCGCCGCGACGCCAGTGGCCCAGAGAGCTTGCCTTCAGCCTTGCCCTTGTCTGCGTATTGGGCTATCTGTTCTGGCTCCAGTCGCAGTACCCTGCCCGCGGTCAGGTGCTGCTGGGTATCTGCCAGAGCCTGTTCGGCCTTGTCTTTGGCGGGGCGGGATTGCTGCTGTTTTTTATGAGTTTTTTCACCAGCCACGACTACACCTACCACAACATCAACATCCTGTTCGGCAACCCGCTCCTGCTGATCGCCTTTCCCCTGGGTATCCGCTATGCCGCCTCGCCGACCTACGACAGGCGCCTTTCCACCGAATTTACCCTCAGGCTGCTGTGGCTGCTCACCGCCCTGGGCATTTTTCTCTCGATGCTGATAAAGCTGTCCCCCCGCTTCTGGCAGCAGAACCTTACCGACCAGATGCTCATGCTGCCGGTAGCCCTGTTTTTGGCGTTTGAGCCTGCCGGACTTCGCAGGATGATCCGGCGGATTTTCTGGCGCTGGCTGTAGGGGAGGAATATGGCTTTAACGGAAGACTGGCGCGGGGTAAAATACGCCGAAACCTTCGAAGCGGAGCTGCGCGGGCTGGAACGCCGCCGCGCCAGCGACCCCGGCTGTACGATAGCAGACATTGAAGGGACCCTCAAACATCTGTACATAATGGACGGGGCCGATCAGGGCGGCAGGGGCGGCGTGCAGGACGTGGCCATGGCCGCCACAATAGCCGCCTACGAGCATTTTATTTCCTGCTGGAAGGCGGAAACCGCTACCTTTCCAAAATAAGCAGCGTTTTTGGATCGAGCCGCATCGCCAGGGACTTGCTGTCCGAAACATCGCGATCCCTGGAAACCGAAAGCTCAATGTGATCCGGCTTTGGTTCCAGCGCAATGACCACGTCGATAAGGTCGGCAAAGTCCTTAATCGCCAGCGGGATGTTCTGCCTGTCGTACTGCTGATCCTTCTCCCTGACCGTGCAGCTATACCAGACCGATAATCCCAGTTCCCCGGCAAAGGCCTTAACATTGGCGATGCGCTCGCGGTCGACGCGGGTAAAATCAAAGCCATCAACGATCACCGCTTCCGCGTTAAAACCGCCGTCAACGATCATCGCACGCAGGCTTTTGATGATCTGATCCCCGGACATCCCTTCCTGGTTAAAATTCATCAGCACCCGGTTTTTTACCACTTCGTTTTTTATATCACCGGCGTTTTCCAGATTCTTCCTGCTGATAAACTCATTGAAAATGTTCTCGTACCAGGTTATGACGTACTGGGCGTGCTGGGTGAATGAAACATGGATCACCTTTTTTCCCTGCAGAAGTTTGTCCAGGGCAAGCTGCACCAGCACCGACGTTTTTCCCACGCCGTTCAGCGAGGCGATTACCCCGATTTCCCCGGCTTTCAGACCGCCGTGTATCGACTGCTCAAAAATGCGAATGGGGCTGCGCTGAATAAGTTCGCTTAAAATCATTTGCTATTTCTCCTTCCGCTTGGCGGTAAAGTCTTTTATCAAAGCCTCGGATACGCTTTGGGGGACTTTGCTGTATTTTTCAAACTCCATTGTAAACTCCGCCTTGCCCTGGGTCAGGGAGCGCAGCACCGTGGAGTAGCCGAACATTTCGCTTAACGGAACTTCCGCTTCGACGCGGGAAAAAGTCCCGTCTTCGGTAGACGAAGAAATAATGCCGCGCCGCTGGTTTATTGAGGCAAAGATGTTTCCCTGGAATTCCGTGGGGCCTTCCACCGACACCTTCATGACAGGTTCGAGGATAACCGGCTTTGCCTTGCCGTACGCCTCGCGGAACGCCC
>WRJO01000087.1 GCA_009778545.1 Treponema sp.
TACCGAGTCGTCAATGTATTGCTGCTTGATCACTACGGTAAAAACGCTGCCCTTGCCGTATTCGCTTTCCACGCTTATGGAACCGCCCATCATCTCGGCAATTTTCCTGGTGATGGACAGCCCAAGGCCGGTTCCTTCGATTTTATGGTTGACGTTAATATCCATTTGGGAATAATCGGTAAACAGTTTGCCGGTTTCCCCGGGCCGTATGCCGATACCGGAGTCTCTGACTTTAAAAGTAAGCCAGACAGAATCGCCTTCCATCGGATAGAGGGTATCAACGCTGCTTTTTACGCTGAGTTCTACCGTTCCTTTTTTTGTGTACTTGAATGCATTGGAAAGCAGGTTGTTGAGGATCTGCTTAATCCGCAGGTCGTCGCCGTAGAGTTCTGCGGGAAGCGACTGGTCAATATCCAGGACAAATTTGATGGGCTTTTCGCCGATTCGCAGCATGTTCTGGGTAATGGTATCGTTGAACAGGCTGGGGATGCTGTATCTATTGGGAACCAGTTCAAGTTTTCCCGCTTCAATCTTGGAAATGTCCAGAATGTCATTCACCGTAGAGAGGAGGAACTTGCCCGCTTCGCACACCTTTTCAAGATTTGCATAGAGTTCCTCGCTAACCCCTTCTATTTCCAGAGACAGCTCGGAAAGGCCGATAATGGCGTTAAGCGGGGTACGCATTTCGTGGCTCATCCTTGCGAGAAAATCGCTTTTTGCGCTGTTCGCCTCCCGCGTTTCCTTAAGCGCCGTTTCAAGCTGTGCGGCAGAGGCGAGGATGTTCTTTGTCATTTCGTTCTGAAATACGGCGTAGGTTATTACGTTGCCGGCTGAACTGAGGATCGACTGCTCGTTTTCGGTAAATACCCGCTCATTGTGGCAGTCGTCGTACCCGATATTGCCCCAGATGTCGTCCCTCAGAAAAACCGGAAGGACCAAACTTGCTTGAGCATCATTGTGCTGCGGTTCTACGCCGTTGTACCATTCGTATAATTGCGCGGCGTGAGTTTTGCCGTTTTTAACATAATTTTTCCAGATATATACCCGGTCAAGGTCCATTGCCTCCGCCACCATGCTCATGCAGAGCCGCAGGTCCCTTTCAAAATCGTCGGGTTCCGATTTTAGCAATATTGCCGCCGTGTTGTTTACCGTATTCAGGAGCATGTCCCGCTGGTGAATCTTAACCGACTGCTCCTCAATTTTTTTCAAAGGCTTTGTTACTATCGGAGAGACCAATATTGAAACCAGAATGCCGACGATAAGAAAAAACACAGTGGAATACATCAAGTCAAGCCAAAGCCCCGCCCTTGGGTTTTCCTTTACGGGAGCGACGACCAAAATGTGCCAGCCGGCTGTCGTTCCGGTTAAGCGTTTGTATGTGCATATAAATTCTGTTCCGTTATTAAAAAAAGAACCGTCCCCGGCTTCTGTGGAAAGTATCTGCGCGGTCATTTCTCCCCAGGACTGTACCTCTTTATCTTCAGGGTTAGCCTTGGCCTCCATAATCGGATTGAGCCGCCGCGAAACGGATTCCCTGATACGTTCGGCGATGATAGTTCCTTCTTCATCCAGTATCAAAATGAATCCGGTCTTCCAAACCTTGTAGCTGCCGATAAAATCGGAAAATATGAACCCCGGTATGGTTGCGACCAAAGCCATGTTGGAAGTCATTGGCACGAATACGTGCATGATAAAGTCGTTCGTTTCAGGGTCGTAATGGGTAGTGGAAATGACGCTCTCACCGTTATACGCCATTTGTACATAACGGCTTTCTTCCAGCAGTTCCGCGGATTTTATCGGCACGCCGCAGTTGGCGATAACCCCCAGATTCTGGTCAAACACCGAAAGCGCCCTGAATTCGGGGAATTTGGCAATTTCCAGCGCCATTATTTCGGTCATTTCCCCAGGCGAATCGGTCTGCAGAAGACGTTCCGCCACTGTAGCCCCGTTTGCCTTTATGAGCTGCATCTTTGTGGAGACGAGGTTGTCGGCAAAATCCAGCGCCAGGGCCATGTCCTGATCCGCCGCGTCGGTAATGTTCTGGCTGGTAAACAGGAAATTGGTGATTAGGCTCATTGCTGCGACAACAAGGACAATCGCCATGATTATCAGTGCGGCCTTTATACGCAGGGACACTGCTACCCCCTTAGACTACACCCCCAAATCAAGAATATAGTTATGAATGAAACTATCGGATAAATAATCCTGTAGAGACACTTAACCTAACTATAGGTTTCTAATATAAAGTTAATGTTTTCAAATGAAATTACCATACCTAGAAATTGAAAAAGAAAATCGCAAAATACACCCAAATATCATTAAAAAGTGATAAATACGCTTTCTTGACGGCATTCTATATCTTGTATAGAATGTCTAATTATAACTTTCATTCGTAAGCTGTACCAAGGGTGGGGGTGGCGTGGAGACCATTTTACATACACGTGCAAACAGCCGTGTTTTTTTTCATTTCAAACGCCCCCGGCTGACCCGTCTGTTTACTGAAGCCGTAAGATACCCCCTGGTAATGGTGTGCGCCGGGGCGGGTTACGGCAAGACAAGTGCGATTCTTGATTTTACCGAAGAGTACAGGGGAACTACGGTCTGGGTGCAGCTTTCGGAACGCGACAATGTCCGAACGCGCTTTTGGGAAAACTATACGCATACCATAGCGCAGGGCGATACCAATTTCGCAAGGGAAATTAAAAAACTTGGCTTTCCCGATACCAAAGACAAGATGCATCATTACCTTGCCATCCTGCGGGATTTTATAGGCACCATGAAGCGGATTGTCGTCGTTTTTGACGACTTTCATTTTATTGAAGAGATTTCGATTCTTCGCTTTATGGAACAGGCCATCAATAACCTCCAGGCCGGCGCGTCGATGTTCCTGATTTCAAGATCATCGGTGCGTATCAACACCGCCGGCCTTGTTTCCAAAGGCTGGCTGTTTAATGTAAGCGAAAACGATCTGCGCTTTACGGAAGACGAGCTTGCCCAATACTTCCGGCAGTTGGACATTTCCGCGCAGCCGGACAGCCTGAGGGAGATCATGCAGGACACCGCAGGCTGGGCATTTGCCATCAACCTTGTCGCGCAGTCATACCAAAAAGCGCCGGGCTACGGAGGGTATCTGCGCAGGGCGATGAAGACAAACATCTTTGCCCTTATGGAAACGGAAATATGGAATGGAATCTCGGAGGAATTACAGAATTTTTTTATACGCCTTTCCCTTGTCTATCATTTGTCGTTTGATCTTATTGAGCTTTTGGCAAAGGGCGATGCAGGTTTAATCGCCGAACTGGAGCGGCAAAGCGCTTACGTGCGCCGGGACAGCCATATTAACGCATACCTCATTCACCATTTGTTTCTGGAATTTCTGGCTGCTAAACAGGAAACCCTTAGCCGGGAGCAAAAGCGGGAAACCTATAAAATCGCCGGGGACTGGTGCGCCAGGAACAGTTTTATGATTGACGCGCTGTCCTACTACGAAAAGATTGGGGATTATGAAGCTGTTAATGCCGTTTTCCTGGAAGTGCCCGCCCAGATACCGATGGATATCGCGAGGTACCTTGCGGCAATGCTGGATCGGGCGCCGAAAGAAGCCTTTGATACGGTAGAAACCCTGGCTACGCTGCATTTGCGCGCCTATATATGCCAGGGACTCTGGGAAAAATCCAATGAAATAGCGGTGCATTATGAGAAAAAAATCCTTAAACTGCCCGAAAACAGCATACTCAGGAAGCGGACATTGGGCGACATCTACCTTTGCTGGGCGATACTCCGGGGAATGTTGTGCTTAACTGACGACCGCTACGATTTTGATCGTTACTACGAAAAATTTGCAGCGTGCTATTCCGGGTCTGTCGAGCCGGTATATGTGCATATCTACTCACCGGCGCCCTGGGTCATCAGGGTTGGCACTTCGGCGAAAGGCGCGCCGGAAGAATCGATCAAAGCTCTTACCCGCGCGGTTAACTGTGTTTCCCGGAGGTTTAACGGGCGCATGGACGGAGAAATTGAATTGTCCCATGGCGTGCTTGATTTTTACCGGGGCCATATACGCGCTGCGGAATCCTGCGTCACCCGTGCGCTGGGTCGATCGCGGGAGAGCAAGCAGTTTGTACTTATACACCGGGAACTGTTTTATCTGATGAGGCTCGCCGTTTCGCAGGGCGATTACCCAAAAATCGAACAGGTGCTGCGGGATATGAAAACCCCGCTGGATTACAGCGAATATTCCCATCGCTATATCAACTACGATATTTTGCTTTCATGGTACTACTGTATTCTGGGTATGCCGGAAAAAACATCAGACTGGCTAAAGGGGAATTTTTCGCCCTACGCCCATGCCGGTTTTATTGAGAATTTCGCCAACCAGGTAAAGGCCCGGTACTGCTATATAACGAGGAATTATCCCCCGCTTTTATCGTATATACAGGAAATGAGGCAGCGGGAGTCGTATCTGTTCGGAAGGCTGGAAATGCTGGCGATAGAGGCCTGCGTCCATTATAAAATGAAAGACAAGGCAAAGGCCTTTGCCGTTCTGTCGGAAGCGTATGAAGCGGCATCGCCCAATGACATCGTGATGCCCTTTATCGAGATGGGCAAAGATATGCGTACTTTGACCAAATCCGCGCTTAAGGAATACAGGGGCAAAATTCCCGAACCCTGGCTTGAAAATATCAACCGCAAGTCCAACACCTACGCAAAACGCCTGGCCGGCGTTGTTACGGAATACAGGCAGGCCAACCGCATAGCGGACGACATCGTTTTTTCCCCGAGGGAGACGGAGATACTGACCGACCTGTGCCACGGCCTTTCCCGTGCGGATATTGCCGCCGATCGCAAGCTTTCGCCCAATACCGTAAAGAAGGTAATCGCCAACATTTACATGAAGCTGGGCGCTAAAAACCTTGCCGACCTTATCCGCATCGCGCTGGAACGGAAGATCGTATAGGCCCTGGATAAGGCGTTGCCCTATTGACACTTTTTTCGGGCTGTGGCAGTATGGAGATGACAGTATAATGCTTCAAATTTAAAAAGGGCTGCTCAGAGCCCTTTTTTTTGTGAGAAGCGGCAGGGAACAGGAGGAGTACTTTGGGCATTGATATGTCGGAGGCGATTAGCCAGCTCAGGCAGGAACGCGGTCTTGCGATAGAGCTAATCCAGAAGACTATTGAAGATATGCTTCTGGCTGCTTACCGCAAGCGCTTTGGAACTGATGAAAACGCCATCGTCCGGTTTGACGATGAAAGCGAAGTTTCGATTTTCTCAAGGAAAAAGGTCGTCGAGCACGACGATGTGTATAACCCCGTCGATGAAATCGATCTTTTTGAGGCAAGGGAGCTTAATCCGGACGCGGATGTCGGAGACGAGATGCTTGTTCCGATAGACGCGGCAAATGAATTTAACCGCCAGTCGGTGCAGCTTGCCAAGCAGACCGCCCACCAGTCGATAAGGGAGATACAAAAAGACAGCCTCTACTCCGAATTCAAGGATAAAGTAGGCGAGATAATCATCGGCTATTACCAGCGGGAGCGGGGCGGGGATATTTTTGTCGATTTGGGCAGGATCGAGGGCAAGCTGCCCAAGAAAAACCAGTCCTCACGCGAAACCTACCATTTAAATGACCGGATAAAGGCGCTAATAAAGGAAGTAAACAAGACCGTTTCGGGGCTGCAGATCGTCCTGTCCCGGACCGATCCCGAATTTGTCCGGGCGATATTCGAGCTTGAAGTCCCCGAAGTATACGACAAAACCGTGGAAATCCACAAAATCGTCAGGGAGGCGGGCTTCCGGACCAAGCTGGCGGTATATTCCAACCGCGACGACGTGGACCCGGTCGGCGCATGCGTCGGGCTAAAGGGGGTGCGGATTCAGGCGGTGATTAAGGAGCTTGAGGGGGAGAAAATCGACATCCTCAAGTACGATCCCGATCCCAAACGCTTCATAAAAAACGCCCTTTCCCCGGCCGAGGTGCGGGACGTAATCATACTGAACGAAAAGTCGAAAAAGGCGCTGGCAGTGGTGAGCGACTCCCTGCTGTCGCTGGCAATAGGGAAGCAGGGCCTGAACGTGCGCCTCGCCAACAAGCTCACCGACTGGATGATCGACGTGAAAACCGAAACCCAGTTCGCCGAGATGGACATTGCCGCCGAATCGAGGCGGGCGGTCGCGGACCTTTTCGGCGACGGCGAGGCAGAGGACTATTCCCGCATTTCCGAACTGCCCGATGTGGACCCCGTCGTTGCCCAGGCGCTGCTTGACAACGGCATTGACTATATCGCGGACTTCCTGGAACTCAGCCAGGAACAGCTTGACGGAATGGAAAATATATCCGCCGGACAGATTGAGGCTCTGCGCCGCCTGATTGACGAATCGGTTGAGATACTGGAAGAGGAAGAAGAAGAGGCCGAGGAATATGCCGGAGAAGAAGCTGCCGAAGAGGAAGAAGGCGCCGATGAAGTGGAATGTCCCGAATGTCACGCCGTATTTACCATCGACGCGGACGGTTATTCCAGCGGTACGGTTAATTGTCCCAACTGCAATGCGGTATTGGAGCTGAGCTATGGGGAAGAAGAGGAACAAGAGGAATAAATGGCAGAGGAAACCGACAACACCCAAAAACCAAAAGCCGAATTGATAAAGCATACCCAGGCGGCAAGTCCTGTCGGCGCGAAAGTTCCCGCCGAGCAGGGAGAACGCCACAAGGTGATCGTTGTCAAGAAAAAACCGGGCGCTGCGGGCGGTACGCCTGCTGGAGGCGCTCCCGGCGGCGGCGCGCCCTCGGCGACAAGAAAGCTGAAACCCAAGGTCGTTGTCTCCGGTCAGACAAAGGACGAAACGCCCCAGGCAAAACTGCCGGCAGTGCAGCCGCCGGAAGCACGCGCCGAAAGCAAAGATGCCCCTCCGGCAGCGCCGGGCGCCGTATCTCCTGCGGTGCAGGAAGCTCCGCCGCCGGCCAAAGCCGAAGGCGGCGCACCGGTTCCATCCGGCCAGCCGGTATCGTTTCCGTTCACCCAGCGTCCTGCGGCTGCGGCCGGCAGGGTAGGGGGCAGGCCGGTTGGGCGCAAGGGCCACGACGAAAGCCGCCCCCCGCATCCCCGGCCCCCAGCCGGAGCGCCGGGCGACCGCCACTTTACCCAGCGCCCCGGCGGCGCGGGCGGAAGGCCAAGCGGCAGGACCGCACAGCCCGGCGCGCCGGGTTCACCGAGGCAGGGCCGCCCGGGATTTGCTCCCCATCCGGGTGGACCCCAGCGCCCAGGCGCGCCGGGAAGGCCGGGTTTCGCACCCCGTCCGGGCGGGCCGGGACGAGGCGGGCCGGGCGCTCCGCCTCCTGGGCCTCTGCCCGAAGGCAAAGGCGCCGCCAAGCGGAGTTTTAAAGCAAAGAAACCCGCTTATAACCGCAAGGAAAAAGAGCTTGAAATGGAGGAAAAACTCCTCCAAACAAAGAAAAAGATAACCTACGTCGCCAACCCCGTGCCCAAATCCATCGAAATTATGGAACTTGTGTCGGTGTCGGAATTGGCGAAAAAGATGAACCTCAAGGCGTCCGACCTGATCCAAAAGCTCATGCGCATGGGCATGATGGTG
>WRJO01000088.1 GCA_009778545.1 Treponema sp.
TTAATTGTAGATAAATAGGAAATATGATGTATACTCATTGGACAGGGAGAAAGTATGTCAAATTTAGCATATAAACTTGAAGAAAATTATACCTATGCGGATTATCTTTACTGGGACGACGGCGAACGGTACGAATTAATTGACGGGATTGCCTACATGATGGCGGCACCTTCGACACTTCATCAAAGGGTTAGCAGGGAGTTTTTCTTGGCAATATGCGAATTCTTGAAAAACAAGCCATGTGAGGCATTCTCCGCGCCCTATGATGTCAGGCTTTTTCCCGAGGAAGACAACAGCGATACCACGGTGGTTCAGCCGGACATACTGGTGGTATGCGATTCGTCAAAACTGTCGGACGGAAAGGCCTGCAAGGGCGCGCCGGATCTGGTCATCGAAATTTTGTCCGACAGCAGCGTGATTATGGACCGGAAGGTAAAGGCAGAACTATACCGGATAGCCGGGGTAAAAGAGTACTGGATTGTAAACACCGACACCCTGGAAGTCATGGTCAACGTGCTAACCAACGGGCAGTATGTGCCAACATTTTACAGGGATCATGTCCAATCTTCGGTGCTGCAGGGGCTGGATATAGACCTGGATGCGGTTAGGGCGGCGATTAAAAGCTAAAATTCCCTGGAAGGAATCTCGGCGTAGCGGCCGGAGTTGTTCCAGTAGGTGAGGCCGCCCCGGCCTGCCGCGCGGACGCCTTCAACCTGGCGGCGGACATAATCGGCATTGTAATACAGACGATCGTAGGAAACGTTGAGAAAGAACGCCTGCACGTAGGGGCGGACGATTGCCTGTCCGCGCCCGATGCGGGAAGTGCGAAGGGTTCCCAGAAAATAAATCCGCCACGGCCGCAGTTCCGGCGGAGACTGGGCGAGAAAGTGCTGCTCAAAGTGGCTCGGGTAGTACATGGGGCAGATAACGTCCACCCACGGGGCAAGCAGCTCCACCTCCTGCCCGGTGCGCGCGCCGGTGCGGTACCAGCCGTTTGCCCCGTAAATGTCAATGGAAATGGGCGCGCTCACCCGTGAGCGGATATGGCGCAAAAACGAGAGTATGGCGCTTTCCATGTCCATGCCGCTATCCTGCCAGCGGTAGCGCGCATCGTTGAGGTTTACCCCGTCGGTGGGAAAGCGGATATAGTCAAACTGAATCTCGTCAAAGCCCCGCTCGTGGAGTTCCGCCGCCAGCGCCGCGGTATACTCCCAGACTTCTTCAGAATAGGGATCGACCCACCGCTCGTCGTAAAACGTGCGGACGATTTCGTAGTCGGGGCTATCGGCGGGGTAGAACCGCAGATGCTCGTTGCGGCGGTCCTCGTCGCTTATCGCGGTTTTAAGGCGGCGTTCGTCGTAATAGCCCGCCCAGGGCCTGGAGTTCCGCGCATCCCAAACGGCGAACCTGCCATTTTCCTTCGCGGCAAGTTCCGGGTCTTTGAACACCACCACCCGCGCGACAGAATAAATTCCCCGCTCCTTCATGTCATTCAAAAATGCGTCGATGTCCAGCGGGCGAAATACCCGGCCTTTCGCGCTTATCGCGGAATTGTTCGGGGTAAAGCGAAGCCGGCCGTAATCGTCCTTCATGTCGATGACGATCATGTTAAGGCCGCCCCGGTGAATAACGTCCAGATAGGGTTTGAGGCTGGCGGAGTCCATTGCGTGGTTTACCGGAAGGTACAGCCCTTCCCTGCCCAGCGCCTGCGCGGAAAACGATCCCCCGGGCGGCGGCCCTGCCCCATCCCCCGGTTCCCCTTCGTCAAGCAGCCACAGTTCGCTTAGAGCCAAACCGCCGTCTTCGCGCAGCGCGACGCAGTTCGGCTTTGCCGGAACCGCCCGAATCGCGTCCAGCAGATCCTGCCGTTTTCGCAGGGCAAAATTGTCAAAAGCAAGGGTACCAATCGCGCCCTCGGATACAAAGCACAGGCCGCCTTCCCCGGCGCACAGAGAATCTGCCGTGCCGAAAGGACTACCGTCCGACCAGACAGGGCTGAACACCTTCCGGCCCCAGTCCAGCCGGTAAATCCGCCGCCGGAATGTCTGCGAGACAAAAATGTCCGCTGCGGCGCTTCCCCCGGCAAGCACGGCGGCAATGTCGGAAACCTCGTCGGCGTTGCCGGTGGTTTCCAGCGTTTCAATCCCCTGGTTAAGCTCTATCCACTGCGCTCCGCTCCGGTCAGGCTGAAAGTAAAAAATGCCGTAGGTGCTGTGCGACATGAACACCGTTAGCTCGCTGCCGCCCGCCGCCGGCATATATGCCGCCGGCATGTATGCCGAAGCTACCGACTTGATCCCGTTGGTGCGGTACGGCGGCGCGCCGAGGCTTGTCCACGACTCCCCCCGATCGCGGCTGAGGTACACCTGATCCTTGGTGGCGCAGACCATTATCCGAGGGTCTGCCGGATTGATTTTTAAATCCTTTATCTCCTGCACCACCGGCAGGAAAGACTTATTGCCGTCCCGAAAAATTTTAATCGTTTTTACCGGCAGGCCCTCATTGCGCGGCTGCCATTCCCGCAGGTCCGCCGAAACCAGAATCCCCTCGCTGCCCAGAATCGCCCAAAAACCGCCGCCGCCGTCATCGGCGAACAAAATTTTTTTCACCGAGCCGCCCGCCCACAGCTCCGTCATTTTCCCCGACTGGCCAACAGCAAACAGCCCGTTGCTCAAACCGGCAAGCATCGTCCAGTTGTCAGGCGATTCCTCCTGAGGAAGCTGGGCGGCAGTTTCCCGAACCTGGCTGCCAGCGACTCCTTTTTCCCTGTCAGAGCGTCCCAGCGGATGAAGGGGAAGGGGAAACAGCAGCCACCCAAGCAGAAAGAAAACAACTGCGGGGCGACAAAGCGGCAGCCGGGAAAAAACCATACTTATTTGTAATGGAATCCGGCTGAAATTGCAAAGTGCTCAATGCCAAAAAACGCTTGCTTGCGAAATGCCCCGCCATGGTATAATATAGAGGTTCTATATGGCAAGCAAACGAAGCAGCGTAACGAAAAAGTTTGGCATACTCACCGCCGGCGGGGACTGCCCCGGCCTGAACGCGGCGATACGGGGTGTGTGCCGTGCTGCGCATGACCGCTACGGCATGGAGATCATCGGCATCTCCGATGGGTTCCGGGGGCTTATCGAAGAAAGCGTCCGCGTCCTCCATCCCAATGATTTTTCGGGGATACTGACCAGAGGGGGGACTATTCTGGGGGCAAGCAGGGAGAAGCCGTTTAAATCCGACATCAAGGACTCCGACGACATCGCCGGCGAAAAGGTGGCTGCCGTCAAAAAGACCTACAAAAAACTCGGCCTGGACTGCCTGGTCGTGCTGGGGGGCAACGGAACCAACACCACCGGCTATCGTTTTGCCAAGGAGGGGCTAAACGTCATCGGCCTGCCGAAAACGATCGACAACGACATCGTCGGCACGGACAGGGCGTTCGGCTTCCATTCGGCGCTGTCCATCGGCACCGAAGCCATCGACCGCCTGCACTCCACCGCGCGAAGCCACAGCCGGGTAATCGTCATTGAGCTGATGGGGCACAAGGTCGGCTGGCTGGGCCTATACGCCGGAGTCGCCGGAGGCGGCGACGTCATCCTCATACCGGAAATTCCATTCGATATACAATCCATCGTCCGCCATCTTGATGACAGGGCAAAGATCGGAAAAACATATTCGATTGTGGTCGCCGCCGAGGGCGCGCTTTCGATCAAGGAAGCGAAAATGGACAAACAGGAACGCAAAAAGTATCGCGCCGAAAAAGGCCCGTCGGTCGCCTACCGCGTCGCCCGCGAGATTCACGACGAGACCGGCATGGAAACCCGCGCCACCGTCCTTGGCTACATGCAGCGCGGCGGCATACCCAGCGCCTCCGACCGCGTCCTTGCCACCAGCCTTGGCACCGCCGCCGCCGACCTCCTCGCCAGGGGAGATTACGGCCGCATGGTCTGCCTGCACGGCAACGACATCAGCTCGGTAGACCTAAGCGTACCCGAAGGCAAGATCAAATCCGTGCCTGTGGATCACTACATGATCGACACCGCCATCGCCGTCGGTACCTGCATGGGCAATGAGTGAATTTATCTCCATTTCCTCACACGGAGGCACGGAGGCACAGAGTCTTAATTTTTGGGGCGGAATGACGGGCAGTTGCCGCCGGCGGAGCGGAATACCTCAAGCGAGGGCAGAAAACGGGATTTTATTGAAAAAATGTCGCAGGAATAGGGCAGCATGGGATCCCAGCTTATTTTAAAGTGCAGGCATTTCAGGCAGTTGGGGCGGGCAGGCTGTGGAAGCAACGTATCCCCTAGACGCTGATGGAGAACAGCGCCCCAAGAAGCGGTGACGCCGGGGCATAGGGATTGCCCGCGCTTGCCGTCTGGATATTCCGCAATTGGCTCTGGTACTTATCGATAATCATGTTGAGGCGCTTGTCCCAGTCCTGATCCTCAATGCCGGACACCGGTTCAACGTCCTTTTTCATCCGGGAAATCTGATCAACAAGGCTGTCGATAATCGCCAGCTTGCTGATGTTCACTCCCTTTACCCCGTCGGGCGCGGGAACCCCGGAAACATGCTTGAATTGCGAGTAGATGTAGGACGATGGAGATACCGGCAGAGACATCCTGCCGCCGTTCTGGGAAATGCTGATAGCATGCCCAATGCTGGGAAACGTATGGTAAGGCACAGTTCCGATATTCATCTCGATCTCCCCCTTTCAAAACGGGCCAGAAACCTCAAGCCCAGAATTTGAAAACCACCTCCTTATAATCTGAATATCGGAGAAATAGCGTTAAACTTGACCCACATAATACTCGTATTAACCCCGGTGGGGCGGGGGGCGCGGGGGTGGCGAAATCTGGGGGATGCCTAAGAACAAGCACTGCGTCAAGCAGTGTCCATAAAAAAGAGTTAGCTTGGCAAGAGCCCCAAAATAGCTATTGTAATAATGAAGGCGGGCTTGCTTTAGCAAGCCCTGCGGGCGACCGCCTATGGAGCCACCGGGGCTTATACTGGCTCATAGCGGATCAAATTCAGCACATTTATTTGATTTTTCCCGCCTTTTTACCAAAAAGGCAACATTTACCGATGGTTTTATTTTAATTCCTTCAGTTTTTCGTCCAAAAACCGGCCTACGAGGCTTTTTACGTCCTTAATGGCAGACTTTCGGTAGGTTTTCAGGGTTTCAGGCAGGTTTCTTTCTGTATAAAAGAGGTCAATGGTATCAATTCCAAGGGCGGCGGCAATGCGCTCAAGCATTTCAGGTGAGGGGAAGTTCTTTTTAGTCTCTATCATACCTATGTAGTGGGTGCTGGTTTCTACTTTTTCAGCCAATTTTGCCTGCGATAACCCCAAAGCACTGCGGTATGCCTTCATGTTTTTAGCCAACAAATCTCTGATATTTGTCATACCCCTGTTTATTGCCACATACCAACTTTATTGACACTTAGGGTATTGACCAACTATGTATTTGTATTATATTATACTATTTTTTGGATAGTTATTGATATTATTTAATATTGTAGAAACATTGTTTTGAAAAAAAGAGGAGGTTATTCAGATGGGAGTTCACTTGAAAAATAATTGCATGTATATCTAGTTAAGCGACACCCGATATTCGGAGGAATGTGTTACATTTTTGAAACGGTTAAATTTTTATACCCCAAATTACCGGTCTCAGCGTGGCGTCCTGCCACGCGGATTTTTTGTTTTTCATATTGTAAAAATAATAATGAATCTGTATAATCATGGATAAATAAACTACATAAAGGAGTGAGAAAAATGAAAATTGCATTAATTAGTTTTTTTGCAGGAATGCTTGTTTTGGTGTTACTTGCCTGTGACAACGGGAACGGTACATCTCACAGCCATACATGGGGGGATTGGTCAGAAACAACAGCTATAATTGAAACCAGAACCTGTTCAACCTGCTCGGAAACAGGAACACGTTCTGCAATTCAAAGTAAAATGGCACAAATCCCTGCCGGAAGCGTAGACTTAAGCGGCACTTATACGGCGAATTTGAGCGCGTTTAAGATGGGCAAGTATACCGTAACCCAGGCGCAATACGAGGCGGTAACGGGAAACAATCCCAGTTATTTTTTAACAGACGCTGCTGATGGCGAAATACAGGAAAAACGCCCTGTGGAAATGGTAACATGGTTTGACGCAATAGAATTTTGTAATAAACTCAGCGCGCTGGAAGGTCTTACACCTGTATACACCATTACCGGAAGAACACCGGAAACAGGTTACCCTATAACAGCCGCGACAGTAACGGCGGATATTAGCAAAAACGGTTACCGTTTACCGACCGAAGCGCAATGGGAATATGCGTGCAGGGCGGGAACAACAACGACATGGTTTCACGGTAACGCGGAAACAGGCTTGGAAAATTATGCCTGGTATTCAGCAAACAGCAACAGTAAAACACATGAAGTTGGAAAGAAAACGGCAAATTCTTTTGGATTATTTGATATGCACGGCAATGTGTGGGAATGGTGCTGGGATTGGTATGGTACATATCCAAATGATACACTGACAGACCCCACCGGAGCGGTTGCTGGGTCTGACCGCGTGAGGCGCGGCGGCTGTTGGGACAGTTCGGCGGCGTTCGCTGGTTCGTCCAGTCGGTACCTCGGCAATCCGGACCGCAGGAACAGCCACCTTGGTTTCCGGCTTGTGTGCCCCTGAGTTCTGCGAGTCCGAAGGGCAAGTTTCGTAGTGCGGGGCTGCCACAGCAGCCCAAGCACGGAGAACGTGCCCTTCGGTTTCAAATTTGAATAATTTTTGTTGGCGGAAGAATCCCAAAAAATTATTTCCGCCGTAAGGCGGAAAATTTTAAAATGTTTTTTTGTGGGAACTGCTCTTGAATTAAAAAAAATTTGAGATATACTTATTTGACAAAGGGGAGCGGTTGCTGGGTCTAACCGCGTGAAACGCGGCGGCAGTTGGAACAATTCGGCGGCGAACGCTGGTTCGTCCAATCGGAACAACGACAATCCGGACAACAGGAACAACAACCTTGGTTTCCGGCTTGTGTGCCCCTGAGCCCTGCGGTATGCAAATGCAGATAAATCGCAGAACAAACTGCTCTCCTGCAAAAGGGAATTTTTCCTTTTGCGAAAATTGAGTAACGCTTTCCTGTTGGTACATATGGGTTAAATCCGTAGAAAACCGGAAAGCGTTTTTTATTGTATCTTAGAATCATGCGGCTTCGCCGCAGTAGGTAAATATTTATCCCACGCCCATGTACATCCATGTACATGGGCGGTTGTTAATAGGGGAATAAAAATTTAATATTATCGGCAATAAATGAGTTATATTGGGTCAATGAAGCAATCGGGCGATCGCTTAACAAACGGTTAGCGTTCCGCCGCCCATTCGGGCGGCTCCAGGGTTCCGCAAAACCCCATTCGGGCTTGCGCTAAAGCGCTGGAAAGCCCTCTGTGGGGTTTTGCTCCAC
>WRJO01000089.1 GCA_009778545.1 Treponema sp.
CTTGCACCTTTTATCTGGAACGGCAGCGATACCGGCAAAGGGGAAATAATCAACGCCGACGGACTCTGCAACGCGCTGGCGAACCGCCTCGGATGGGAGGACAGCCGCGAAATGGAGCAATTTGTACCCGATCAATTTGTCCTTCCGTCAGGCAGAAAGCGGCTTTTCGATTATAGTTCGGGCGATCCGGTCCTTCGCGTTCGTTTGCAGGATGCCTTTGGCATAACCGGAAACTGCACCGTGCTGGGCGTTCCCATCGTCTTCCACCTGCTTTCCCCCGCAGACCGCCCGATTCAGATCACCCGCGACCTCCCCGGTTTTTGGGCTGGTTCCTACGCCGAAGTCCGCAAGGAAATGCGCGGACGCTATCCCAAGCACAACTGGCCTGAGATGGTATAAAGAATCATCAAAATAAGCGAATGAACGCGAATAAAAGCGGCACAAGAATCGGGTGACACTGGTATGATCAGAAAAATAATGCTACTTTGGAATGAACAGCAAAAACAATTTGAGTAAACAAATGAGTGACTTTAACCACTTTTTTACCGGCCGCAAGCCATTCCACGAGGCGGGGCTGCGGTTTTCCTGTACGCGCTGCTCGTCGTGCTGCCGCAAAGAGAGCGGTTTTGTGTACCTCTCGGAGAACGACCTTTCCCGCTTGTCTAAAGAACTGCAAATGGATTATACTGCCTTCATAAAAACCTGGTGCAGATGGGTCTCTTTTGAGGCCGGCAGGGAACGGTTGTCGCTGCGGGAAAAATCAAATTTTGACTGCATTTTCTGGAACGACGGCTGTACGGTGTACCATGCAAGGCCCCTGCAATGCAGGGCGTTTCCCTTTTGGGACCATGTGGTGTGTTCCCGGGATGCGTGGGAAGCCGCCGGTGTCCAATGTCCCGGCATAAATAACGGCGATCTGCACGGCAGGGACGAAATTGCGGGCTTCCTGGGCTTGATGGAGGAAGAATTGGTGGTTGAGCGGAAAAAGCCGCGCGCTGGAGGACGGTAATGCAGATCCGTTTTTGGGGGGTACGGGGATCCCTGCCTTCGCCGATGCTTCCGTCCCAGATAAAAGAAAAAATCGCCGCTATCCTTGAACAGGCGCTGCCTGAAGACATCGCCAGCGCCGAAAGCCGCAGACGTTTTCTGGATTCGCTTCCCTCCTGGCTGTATGGAACCGTCGGCGGCAATTCCCCCTGCCTTACCATTGCCATCGACGGCTTTGACGAGCCGGTTATCTTCGACTGCGGCTCCGGTATGCGGGAGTACGGCCTGCGCTGCCTCGATCAAGACCCCATGCCCCGTCGCTACCATGTATTTTTTTCCCATTTCCACTGGGATCACCTGTTGGGTTTTCCGTTCTTTGATCCCGCCTACGATCCTTCGGTAACGCTCGAACTGTACTCGCCGATGTCCGGCCTGGGGGACGTGCTCCAGGGGCAGATGTGTTCCCCGTACTTCCCCGTTCCCATAGAAAAGCTGCCGGCAAAAAGGAAATGCCATCATCTCCAGCAGCCAATCGCGCTGGGGCCGGCGGAACTGAGCTTCAGAAAGATGAGCCACCCCGGCGACTCGTACTCGTATCTGCTTACCAGCGGCGGGAAACGCTTTATTTATGCGACGGACACGGAACTTTCGCCCTCGGATTTTGCCCAGGACGAAGAGAACGTGCGTTTTTTCAAAGACGCCGATTTGCTCGTCCTGGATTCCCAGTACACCATCGGCGAAGCAATCGACAAGTACAACTGGGGGCACAGCGCGTTCAACCTGTCGGTAGATTTTGCCGTTAACTGGGGGGTAAAGCACCTGGTTCTGTTCCACCACGATCCGGCATACGACGACCGCAAGCTTGCCGGAATGCTCCAGTCGGCGCGCTGGTATCTCGAACGGATGAACGTCAAAGGGCTGGAAGTAAGCCTGGCGACGGAAGAACTGGAAATCGCCCTGTAACCGGAAAATAATGCATAAAATAGCCAAGCGAATTTTTGCCATCGCCGCATTTGTTATAGGCGCGGTGTTGCTCATCGGCCTTGCCGTTATCGGCACGCTGGTGTACTTCAACTCGCCCCCGGAATTTTCGCATGATGCCGCCATGGACAAGGACGGCGTATCGGTTGAACCGTCGGAAGGGGAAGAAATCTCCGTGCGTTTTGATGTGCGAAGGGGGGAAAGCGCCGTGTCCGTGGGCAGGCGGCTTGAAGATTCCGGCCTTATCCGCAGCCTGCTGTTCTGGCAGTTGCTCTGCCGTTTCGACAAGGAGCCGATTAAAACCGGCAGCTACCTGCTGGAAGTGCCGGCCAGCCAAATCGCCATCCACCGCCTGCTGGTTTCGGGCAGGCAGATCCTGTTGCGGATAACGATCCCCGAAGGCCTTACCGTTAAAAAAACGGCGCGGCTGCTGGAAAGCGCCGGCGTCTGTACCGAAGAAGATTTTATCGCCGCAGCTGTTGACCCTGAAACGATCGACCGCTACCGGATTCCCGGGGAAAGCATGGAAGGCTACCTCTACCCGGACACCTACCTTTTCCCGCCTGAATATCCGGCGGCAAGGGTCGTGCGGGCAATGGCCGACAACTTCTTCGCCAAGATCGCCGGTATCGACGGGGACATTCTGTCAAAGCCGCCGGAAGAACTCAACCGCCTGGTGACACTTGCTTCAATAATCGAGCGCGAGTACCGCCTTGACGAAGAAGCCCCGGTAATGGCGGGGGTATTTGTAAACCGGCTCGGCATCGGCATGGCGCTGCAATCCTGCGCCACGGTCGAATATGTGATTACCGAGATACAGGGGCGGCCCCATCCGGGAACGCTGTACGCCAGGGACCTGGAGATACGCGATCCCTACAACACCTACCTCCGCCCCGGCCTGCCGCCCGGCCCGATCTCGTCGCCGGGAACGGTCGCTCTCCGCGCCGCCCTGGAACCGGCGGAAACCCGCTACATGTATTTCAGGCTGGTTGATCCGGCATCCGGCAAACATTATTTTTCAACTACGCTGGACGACCACATCCGCGCCGGCGTGCTCTACCTCAAGGGCGGGTTTTAGTGGGCCGCATAAAGCAAGCGTCCATACAGGAAGTGTACCAGCGGCTGGATGCAGTCGCGGCGGTGGAGGACTATGTCCGGCTGGAAAAGCGGGGAGGGCGCTATTGGGGGCGCTGCCCATTCCACGCCGGCGGGAACGAGCGCACCCCGTCCTTCACCGTTGATCCCGACCGCAAGCTGTACTACTGTTTCGGCTGCCAAAAGGGCGGCAGCGTCTTTGACTTTGTCATGGATATGGACAAGATCGGCTTTGCCGATACCATTAAAAGCCTTGCCCGCAAATTCGGCGTGGAACTGGACTATGAAGAAGGCGGGGAGGGTGATGACCGCGACTTTGAGGCGGAAAAATCCCGCCGGGAGCAAATCAACGAACTGTACCGCAGAACCGCCGTTACATTCCGCCATTTTCTGATGGAGAAGGGCGAAGGAAAACCGGCGCTTGACTACCTTCTGTCCCGGAATGTCAGCCGCGAAATGATCGAACGTTTCCAGCTTGGCTGGTCCCCCGCCGACCGCGACTGGCTCTACGGCTTCTTGCAGGGCAAGGGCTATTCCCCGGAATTTCTGGACGGTTCTGCGCTGTTTTCGGCGAACCACCGGGGGTCGGCCTTTTTTTCAGGCCGCCTGATGTTCCCCATCAGGGACCGGCAGGGGAATACCGTCGCCTTTGGGGGCAGGGCGATGCCTGGTACGCTGCAAAACGACGGCAAGGAGCCGCCCAAGTACATCAACACCCGCGAAACAGAAACCTACAAAAAAAGCCAGGTTCTCTACGCCCTGGATCTGGCCCTGCCGGAGATACGGAGGACCAAGACCGTCTACATAGCCGAGGGCTATATGGACGTTATCGCCCTGCATCAGGCGGGCATAACCAACGCCGTCGCCCCCTGCGGAACGGCTTTTACCGGCGAGCAGGCGCAGTTGCTGCACCGGTGGGCGGAAAAGGCCGTGCTTATCTTTGATTCCGACGAGGCCGGACAGAAAGCCGCCGTCAAGGGTATCGTCACCTGCCGTATAAACGGCATCGCCTGTTCACTGATAGCGCCGGAAAACGCCGAAAATGGCGATAAATTGAAAGATCCCGCCGATATTTTGCAAAAATTCGGTGCAGATACCTTGAAAAAATCAATTAAATGTGTTAAATTTGACTTTGAATATCTAATCGCCAGGGCAAAGACCCTGTATGATGTCTCAATACCCAAGGGCAAAGCAGAGGCTATTGCCATGCTTTACCCGTACTTCGATGCGTTGGACTCGAAGACCGAACGCGACGACTGTATCGGCGCTGCTGCCGATGAAATGCGCCTGGATAAAAACGTGGTGCATTCAGAGTATGAACTGTGGAAGCGTTCGGGCGGCAGTAGCGCCCGCAGGGACGCGCCGAAAAAACCAAATCGAGAGGAGGTTCCCGATTCTGACAGGGCCATACGAATGAGCGATGAGCTGTTTCTGCTCACCGTCGTATCGGTCAACACGGATTTGTATCCTGAATTCCGCGCCTCCATTGAGATGCAGGAGATAGAAGATCCGAACGCCAGGGAGCTTTTCATAGCTCTTGAAGAGTGCTATACGCACGAAGAGAGCGGATCGGATCATCTGTTGTCCCGCATCAATATGGAGAATTTACGCAATTTTATTATCGAACGCGGATTGTCGGCGGAGTTCAGGGGTGATTCAAAGCGCGATCCCAAAAAGCTGATGGAGGACGGGATCAATCGGGTAAAGGAAAAAAGGCTCCGGCGCGAGCGGGCCGGGATCGTCTCGCGGCTGCGGCTGCTGGAGCGCAGTACAGGTACGGCAGGGAGTGCTCTGCCGCCGGATGCAGACGGCGAAATGAATGATCTGATCGCCGAGATGATGCATATAGACGCTGAATTACGCAAGTTGGAAGGGTAATAACAGGGATGCCAAATAACCAAAGAATGGAAGCAAGGGCTAAAAGCCATGACGCTTCCGCCGAAAAACATGAAAAAGAAGTGACAAAGAACGAACCCCCCAAAAAAGCACCGCCTTCTACGAAGGCGCCGCCTCCTCCGAAGGCGCCGCCTCTTACGAAGGCGGCGATTTCTTCAGGCGCGCCTGCGGCGAAAATGCAAAAGCAGGGGAAACCAGTAAAAAAAACAAAAGAAAACCCGGTAATTGTGCAGTCTGCCGGAGATACCGACGTGGAAATAAACGAACAGGATATCCTGGCGGACCCGGCAGTGGCAAAGCTGCTGGAAGACGCGAAAGGAAAAAAGACAATCTCGTTTGAGGAAGTGGAGGAGTACCTTCCCGACAGCATCACCAAAACGGAAAAATTTGAGTTTGTGCTTGCCTTGCTTGCAAAGAACAACGTTCACCTCAACGAAGAAGACGGACCGGGTGAAGAATCGGGCGAAGCGGAAGCCCCAAAAAGTCCAGAGCCCGGCAAGAAACGGGCGGCAAGCAGCGACAAGGAAACCTCGCTTGTTGACGATCCCATCAGAATGTACCTGCGCGAAATCGGCAGGGAGAACCTTTTAACCGCAGAGCAGGAAATTGAACTTTCCCGCCAGATGGAAGAAGGGGAGAACATCATCAAGAACGTGATTAAAAAATCCGGCATGATCATTCCCGAATTTAACCGCATATCAGAAGAGGTTTCTTCCAAAAAAGATCTGCGCGAACTGAACCTGTCCAAAAAAGAAACCACCGAGCTGCTGGCGGAGCGTCGGCGGCTGAGCCAGTATTACAAAGATGCTCTCCGCACCATTCACGCAGATTTAAAAAACTACATCGATCTCAAGCAGGAACTGATAAAAAAGGGAGCTGACTTTCTTGAGGACAAGGACCTTGCCGCCCTCCGCAGAAAGATAATCAGGGTCGTAAAAAATGCCGCGATACACCCCGATGAAATATTCCAGTTCTCCGAAAAATTCATCCAGGCCGCCAAGAAAATAAAACGGTACAGGAAAGAACAGGAACGGCTGGAAAAACACCTGCAGGTTGTTTCGCTAAAGGACCTGCGAACCCTTGGGCGGAAGCTGACTATCAGGGAAGAACGGATGCGGCTTGAAGAAGAACTCGGCCTTTCTTCCGACGAGATCAAGGAAAAGATACAGCTTATCCAGGTGATGGAAAAAAAGCTGCGTTTTATGGAAACCGAATTCGAAGAAAGCATCGACAACATCAACCAGATGGCAAAGGAAATCCAGCACGGCAGGGTGATGATGAAAAATGCCAAGGACAGGCTCATCAAGGCAAACCTGCGGCTTGTAGTTTCAATCGCCAAAAAATACACCAACCGGGGCCTGCACTTTTTCGATTTGGTGCAGGAGGGCAACATCGGCCTTATCAAAGCGGTCGAAAAATTCGAATACCAGAAGGGATTTAAGTTTTCAACGTATGCGACCTGGTGGATTCGGCAGGCGATTACCCGTTCCATTTCCGACCAGGCAAGGACGATCCGCGTGCCGGTGCACATGATCGAGCAGATCAACAAGGTTTCCAGGGAATCGCGCCAGCTTTTGCAGTCCTTGGGACGCGAGCCGAGCGACGAGGAGATTGCCGACAGGCTTGGCTGGTCTTCCCAAAAGGTCAAACAGGTCAAGAAAGTGGCGCGCGAGCCTATCAGCCTGGAAACGCCGATCGGCGAGGAAGAAGATTCCCTTTTGGGGGACTTTATCGAGGACAAGGAAGTGGAAAATCCCGCGATTCAGACGGCGCATACCCTGCTGCAGGAAGAAGTCGACCGGGTGCTGACCACGCTGCCCCCCCGCGAACAGGAAGTGCTCAAGATGCGATTCGGCCTCGGCGACGGCTATTCACTTACCCTGGAAGAGGTCGGGCTGCTGTTCAAGGTGACGAGGGAACGGATCAGGCAAATCGAGGCAAAGGCCCTGCGCCGTCTGCGCCATCCCAGGAGAAGCCGGAAGCTCAAGGACTTTCTTGACCACTGATCCCAATTCCGGGTAGTTGCATAATATCCGTTTTTAGATTACTACATTAATAAACGCGGCGTACACAGGAGGCACAGAGCAAAAAATGATAAGCGAGAACGATCTGGACAAGCTGAGGACTTTGCAGGACATTCTGTCTGAAAAAATTATCCTTGAGCACGAAATCCAGGAGATACCCAAGCAGTTGGGCGCGCTGGAAGAAGCCCACAGCAGAACCAGGAAGGCCTATATCGAAAAAAACCTGGAATACGAAAAGGTCAAAAGCGCGGAGGAAGAGTTCAGAACTCTGATGCGGGATGCCGAGGCTGCCAGGGAAAAGGCTGAGCGGGCCATATCCGAATCCGGCACGACCCAGCGCGAATTTGAGGCGCTTAACAAGGAACGCCAATACGCCGAGGAAAAAGAGCAGC
>WRJO01000090.1 GCA_009778545.1 Treponema sp.
AAATCGATTCGGATCATTCGTCGATATTGATTGGAAAAAAAGGCAAAAACCTCGATGCGCTGCAATTGCTGGTTAACATCTACGCCGGGCGGCAGGGACGCGAAGACATTCGGATCATCCTGGACAGCGAAAACTACCGCATCCGCCGCGAGGAATCGCTGGTGCGGCTTGCCTATACCGTCGCCGACCGCGTCAGGGAAAGCCGAGGCTCGATTCTGCTTGAGCCGATGAATCCCTTTGACCGCCGCCTTATCCACACCACTTTGAACGACATTACCGATGTGGAAACAAAGAGCGAAGGCGAGGGCCTGTACAAACAAGTTCGGGTGTATTACCGGGGTTTAAAGTAATTTCCGGCGGGGAGCGTTGTTATAAAAGTATGATGAACAAAATTTTACTGCCGTTGTTTTTTTTCGCGGTATTGCCGCCGCTTTTCTGCGATCCTTTGGAAGACCTGACGGGCGCGCAGAGGGCGGCGGAACTGCGGGTCGCTGAAGGGCCGATCACCGAAGTGCAGCTTAAAAACCCCAGGCCCCTTATCGCGCCATCGCATGAACTGGTGCGGGCTGTGCTTACCGGGGCTATGGGCAGCCTTGAACCCAATTTATTCGTGGAAACCCTCTCCCTGTACCGCAAGCCGGAAGGCGGCGCGGCATGGAGCAGCGCTGAGCGTACCGCCCTGTTCAACCAGTTGACCGCGTTAAGCACACTTGCCGGAATTCAATACTATTCGGAAAGCCGCAAAACCATGCGGACATTTTACGAATCCTCGCAGGTTATCGACAGCCCCGCGAATAAAAATCCGCTGCCCGATCCGGTTTTTGCCGCACCCCCGTCCGCGCTTACAATATTCGCCCGGCAAAAAGACCTTACCTTTGGCGACAACATTTACCGCTTCGACTACAGCACCGGCGCGGACGCCATTATCTTCGTGCAAATAAATGAGACGGCGATGAATGTGGCGGTAGGCAAAAACAAATTCCGCACGGTCATAGCGGCAATCGACGCCGGCGATTCGATATTGATATACGCTGCGGCGATGGCAAAGACCGCCGCCCTTCCCGGCATCGGAGATCGCATTGGCTCGTCCTTCACTAACCGCGCCCAGGCAATCCTCACCTGGTTCACCGCCCGCGCCAATAACGTTTTTCGCTAAATCCTCACAGAGGCACAGAGGCACGGAGAACGTTATTCCAAAGTTCCTCACGCAGAGGCGCAAAGGCGCAGAGATTTTATTCGTATTTCCTCACGCAGAGGCGCGGAGGCGCAAAGGACGCAGAGGGAATAAACAGTAAAAACCCCAGCGCAAAACTAGACCCACAGTTACTCGATTAAAGCCCCGGCGGGGCGGGGGGCGCGGGGCGCGCGCGGGCTGGCAAAAAATTTCCGGATTTCCCCGCTGGAGGAGACGAGCGAATAGAATCATAAACCAGGATAGAATAATTGCTGACTGGCAAGAGAGACACGATAGCCAGGATAAAATATCGAAATACGACAGACATGATACACAGACTGAGCCGGTCAGCGGCTCCGTAAGCGGACTCTCCGGATTTTTGCCAGCCCGCGCGCGCCCCGCGCCCCCCGCTCCGCCGGGGTATTTGCGGTTAATATCTGCATTGACATCATTTGCGGCGCTGTGCTATTATCGACTATGGAAGCCCAAAACAATCCCCACACCATTTTTACCGAAGGACTCTCGTACGACGACGTGCTGTTGCTGCCGGATTACTCGGACACCCTGCCCAGGGACTGCGACATCCGAACCACCCTCTGCGCGGGAATATCGCTTAACGTGCCGATTATCTCGGCGGCGATGGACACCGTAACCGAAGAAAAGCTCGCAATCGCCATCGCGCTGGCAGGAGGGGCGGGCGTGATACACCGGAACCTGCGGCCGGAAGAACAGGCCCGGCAGGTGGCAAGCGTTAAACGGTACCTTAACTGGATAATCGAATCGCCTTTTACCGTTCCCGAAGACGGCCGCGTGCGGGACGTAATGGCGCTGATAGAAAAGCACGGCGTATCAAGCCTGCCGGTGATTGCTGCAGACGGCAAGCTAAAAGGAATAATCACCAGCCGCGACCTGCGTTTCTGCCGCGACGATTCCCTGCCCGTTACCGCCGTGATGACCAAAGAACCCGTCGTCGTCCAGGGAGAGCCGACGGTTGAGGCGGCGCGTGAAAAATTCGACAAACACCGGATCGAAAAGCTGCCGATGGTAGACGGCGAGGGGAGGCTGACCGGCCTTATCACCGTGACCGACATGGAAAAAAACGAAAGCTATCCCAACGCCGCAGTCGACAAGGCCGGCAGGCTGCTGGTGGGCGCGGCGGTTTCCCCGCAGGATTATGCGGCGAGGATGCCGCTTTTACGAAAAGCCAAAGTTGATTTTGTCGTGCTGGACACGGCGCACGGCGATTCCAAAAACGTAATGGAAGCGATCCGCGCCATCAAAAAGGAATATACCGTCCCCGTTATCGGGGGGAATGTCGCGTCAAGAGAAGGGACCCGCCGCCTTGCCGAGGCCGGAGCGGACGCGGTTAAAGTGGGCATCGGCCCCGGCTCAATCTGCACCACGCGGATCGTTTCCGGTATCGGCGTGCCGCAGTTTACCGCCGTGCTTGAGTGTGCCGAAGAGGCGGCAAAGTCGGGCATTCCCGTTATTGCCGACGGCGGCATAAAATTCTCCGGCGACATCACCAAGGCAATCGGCGCGGGGGCGAATGTGGTGATGATCGGCAACCTATTCGCCGGCCTGCGGGAAGCGCCGGGCCGGGAGATAATTTACGACGGAAGAATTTTCAAGGAGTACCGGGGCATGGGCAGCATGGGGGCCATTGCCGACGGAGGGGGCGACCGCTACCAGATCGGCAAAGACGAGGAGCCGGTTCCCGAAGGCATCGAAGGCCGCGTTCCCTTTAAGGGCGAGCTGAGCGCCTATATGAACCAGCTTGTATCCGGCCTTCGCAAGGGCATGGGCTACACCGGCTGCCGGAACATCGAGGAACTGAGAAAGTACCGCAAGTTTGTGAAGATAAGCGCGTCTGGCCTGCGCGAAAGCCACGCCCACGACATTACCATCACCCACGAGGCGCCCAATTACTCGCGGGCGTAGATTCCCTTTACCCACACAGAGGCACGGAGGCACGGAGGGCGATTCGTTATTCGCAAGTTACCCGCAATCTTCAAGCCATGCGAAGTAATAGGGAGGAGGAGAGTAGGGGGATTAGGGACTGGGGACTGGGGACTAGGGAATAGGGAGTGGGGAGTAGGGACCGTCTTCGAGCTATCGGGGGGCTTATTCGGGAGTACCATCGTTATTCGGATAACGATACCTTATTCTCTTCCCTCTGCGCCTCTGCGCCTCTGCGTGAGGTATTCGGGAATTATGCCTTTGCGTCTTGGCGTGTAATTTGGAGGTGAATTATCAAGCGGAAGCTGAATAGCTGGCTGGCTGAGTTTAACGGTTCGCAGGCACTTGTTAACGACTTTATCGTGCGCGACCCGGTGCAGTTTCCGAGGCGTTATACGAAACGTGCCGACATTGAAATCGCCGCTTTTCTCGCGGCAACCATCGCCTGGGGCAGGCGCGACCTGATCATCCGCTCATGCGAAAAAATGTTTTCGCTTTTGGAACCGGGTCCTGCGGCATTTGTCATGGCGGGCAATTACCGCAAGCTTAAAGACCGATGCGTCCACCGCACCTTTTTTGAAGGCGACCTGAAATATTTCTGCCGGGGGTTCAGGCATTGTTACGCGAAATACGGCAGCCTCGAAAAATTGTTCGCCTGCGGTGCCATCGAAGGCGGCGGGGACATTTGGCAGGGCATTAGCCTGTTCAGGGAAGAAATGGCAGCGGCTAACGGCGGGCACTGCAGCAAACATATTGCAAGCCCCGGCGCAAATTCCGCCTGCAAGCGGATCAACCTCGCCCTGCGCTGGCTTGTACGCAGCGGGCCGGTCGACATCGGCCTGTGGAAAAACATTCAGCCGTCCGCGCTGTACATCCCGCTTGATGTCCACGTTGCCCGCAACGCCCGCAGACTCGGCCTGTTGCAGCGCAAGTCCAACGATAAAAAAGCGGTTATTGAACTAACCGAAAAGCTGCGGGAATTTTGCCCGGAAGACCCGGTTAAATACGACTTCGCTTTATTTGGAGATACAGCCTAATTCATCATTAACATGGAATTCAGACAGCAATGTGCTCTATTAATGTGGATTTTTCTTTTTCATAGGTTGTTTCGGGTTCCTGAACAAGGCACATCTCATCAAATTCTTTCATGTTTGTTTCAGTTATAGCGCCAATTTTAAACATTGCAGTTGCGTCCTTGTGTACTACTTCATAAATCTCGCTTTTATATTGCATTTTCGGCCTCCTCAAAAACCTCTATCAGGTCTTTGTTTCTTAACAAAGCATCTATTTGTTCATTGGTCAGCGCCATTTGATATTTGGCATCATTTTTAAAAGCCCGTAATTCTCCCTGACCAATGTTGTCCCTGTCAGACTTTGTAAAGCCATAGACAAAAACAGAGCGAAACTCGGTTTTAAAAAACACAATTACCCGGTAACCGCCTGATTTCCCCTCACCAGACCGGCTTACCCGTACCTTGTAGACACCACCGCCCAAATCCGCATCAGCCTTTCCTGTTTCAAGCTGATTCACAATGCTTCTTAGCTCGGCATCCGTAATACTCTCTTTATCAGCAAAACGGGAAAACCAAGTATTCTTGAATATCCTCACTTATGATCATGAATATAGCGCAAAAATGGAAAGGATTCAAGGCAACGCATTGTCCCTATTTGGCGGGAGTGAACAGTAGTACCGCCTGCGAGCCGTCTTCCGCTGTCGCGTGGAGTTCCAGCTTGTCGTCTACAAGGCGCCATTGTTTGACATCCTGCAGCCAGCCGAAATATAAAAACTCGTCAAGATTATCCTGCTCGTAAATCGATGCCATCATCGTCTGCGCTATCATGCCGATGCTGATGCCCTGGTCCTCGGACAGCGTATAGAACGCCCCCCTGAAGCGGTTCACTGCGCCGATGCCGCTGGCACGCTCATCGTCAAAACGAATGGAAAAAATCCAGCCATACCCGTCTTCCGTCGGTTTGCTGCGGTCAATGACAGTGACTCCCTTTTCCAAACGCAGCTCTGCAAGGAGCCAGTCTCTGTCCATGACATCGCTGAACTGCACCCCTTTTTTGCCGCCTGAGCCGCCCACAGCCGTCCGCGCGGGTGCAGGGGAGCCTCCGCAGGCTGCCAGCGCCGCGATCAATGCCGCAGCAAAAACGATTTTCACATTCACTTTCATGTTGCTCTCCTTTGGCTAATCTTCTTTGACAATGCGATCAAGTCCGATTACAAAATCGGGCTTTTCTATGCTGAGTATCTTAACGCCCTGGGCGGCACGGCCCATTACGCGGATCTCCTTTACCTTCAGCTTGATCGATTTTCCCTGGCTGGTGATGCACATGATCTCCTCGTCGTCAAGCACGTTGACGCAGCCGGAAATTTCGCCGGTCTTGTCGCTGACGGTATAAATTTTCTGCCCGCCGGTTCCGCGCCCGTGCGACGAAAACTCGGCAAAATCCACCCGCTTGCCAAAGCCGTACTCGCAGAGTATCAGCATTTTTTCGTCGGGATGAACGCGCAGCATTCCCGCAAGCTCGTCGCTTTTGGCGAGCTTCATGCCGGTAACGCCCCGCGTCGATCTCCCCATCGCCCGCACATGATCTTCGCCGGTACGCAGCGCCTGCCCCCGCCGGGAGATGAGCACCACCTCGTCGGCGCCTTTGGTTAAAAGGGCGGTGACCAGCCTGTCGCCGTCGTCAAGCTTAATCGCTATTACGCCCCTGGTCTTGGCGTTGGAAAATTCCGACGTTGTTACCTTTTTGACGACTCCGCGCGCCGTCCCCATAAAGAGGAACTCATTGTCGCTGAAATCTTTGAGGGAAACTATCGCGGTGATGTCTTCGTTCGGCGAAACCGTAAGCAGGCTTTTGATATGCGCACCCTTGCTGGTACGGCTTCCCTCGGGCAGCTCGTGTACCTTCATCCAGTAGGCCTTGCCCGCGCTGGTGATAAACATAATGTAATTGTGAGTTGAAGCGACAAAAATCTGCTCGACAAAATCGTCTTCGGCAAGTTTCGCACTCTGCATTCCTTTGCCGCCCCGGCCCTGATTTTTGTAGGCCGAAACCGGAACCCGTTTTATATACCCCAGATTGGAAATGAGGATCATCATTTCTTCTTTTTTGATCAGGTCCTCAATGTTGATGTTTTCCACTTCGCCGGCAACAATTTCGGTACGCCGTTTATCGCCGTGCTTTTCGGCAATGGCCTTTGTCTCATCCTTTATCACTTCCCGCAGTTTCTTTTCGTCGGCCAGAAGGGATCTGTAATAGGCGATCCTGACCTTCAGCTCTTCCAGTTCCTGCTGAATTTTTTCGACTTCAAGGCTTGTCAGACGGCCCAGGCGCATTTCGACAATCGCCTCGGACTGGGCTTCGGAAAGAGAAAAACGTTCCTGCAATTTAAGCCGTGCGGTCGCAACATCGCGGCTGGCCTTGATAACAGCAATCACCTCATCAATATTCGCAAGGGCGATGAGCAGGCCTTCCAGAATGTGGGCGCGTTCCTCTGCCTTGCGCAGGTCGTGGCGGGTACGACGAGTGACAACATCCACCCGGTGTTCGATAAAATAATGAATAAGTTCTTTCAGGTTAAGGCATTGGGGTTTGCCGCCCACCAGCGCAAGATTGATGATGCCGAAGGAAGTCTGCAACTGGGTATTGGAAAAAAGCTGGTTCAGCACAACCTTGGCTATCGCGCCCTTTTTCAGTTCGATAACAATGCGGATGCCGTCGCGATCGGACTCATCGTTTGCGTTAGAGATTCCGTCAATCACCTTGTCCCGCATCAACTGGCCGATTCTTTCCAGCAGCGGAACCTTGTTCACGTTGTAGGGAATTTCGGTAAAGACAATTTTTTCCTTGCCCTGCTTGGTGGTTTCAATGTTGAATTTGCCCCGGACCAGGAGTTTGCCGCGGCCTGTTTTATATGCATCGCGAATTCCG
>WRJO01000091.1 GCA_009778545.1 Treponema sp.
ACCAAAGACCCAGGAGGAAGGAATGGGGCGGAAAAGGAAGCGGTATACCTCAGAAGAGAAAGTAAAAATTCTTAGAGAAGTATTGGAAGAAGGGAAGTCGGTAAGCAGCGTAGCAGAAGGGCATGGGGTTCATCCAAACCAGATACTTAACTGGTGGACTTTTCCCGAACAAGTGCACACAGTTAAGCGGCTTTTTCCAAGTTAAACGCATTAGGCGCAACATAGTCAAGCACTGAATGCATACGAACACGGTTATAATACGCTTCAATGTACAAGAACACTGATTTCCTAACCTCTGCCGCCGAGCTTTTGCCGTTCAGCGTTACCAATTCTCCCTTAAGCGTTTTGAAAAATGATTCGGCACAAGCATTGTCCCAGCAATTTCCCTTGCGGCTCATGCTCTGGCGGACCGCAGGACACCGTTCGCGCAGAATGTCCCGGAAGGATTGGGCGCAATACTGAATGCCCCGGTCTGAATGAAACAGCAAGCCGTCTTGCGGCCTGCGGTTTTTGACCGCCATTTCAAGGGCGGAAATGGTGGTGGCAGCAGCCTCCATGCCGCCGCTGAACGCCCAGCCAATGACCTTCCGGTCAAACAAATCGATTACCGTTGTCAGATATAGCCAGCCATCCTTGGTGCGCAGATACGTAATGTCCGATACCCACTTCTGACCGCCCTGTTCGGCATGAAACTCCTGGTTGAGTATGTTTTCGCATACTTGCAGGCTATGCCGCGAGTCGGTCGTCGGGATATATTTCCTGCGCCTGCGGGCATTCAGGCTGTTCTCCCGCATCAGGCGGGCCACTTTCTTCAGGCTGACCCGTTTGCCGTAGACCCGGCGCAGTTCCTGGCGCACCCGGGGGCTGCCGTACCGCCGGTGGTGCCGCGCCACAATTTCGCGGATAAGGCGTATCAGCTCGGCATCAGCCTCTCCTCGCCGGCTGGGCTTCTTTCCCCGGGCCCATTGATAATACGCGCTCCGGCTTACCCCCAAAAGCCCGGCCATCTCCCTGACGGTGTACCGGCTGCGGTTTTCCCGCATGAACCGGTACGCCATCACAGGGGGTCTCCTTGCGCGAAGATGACCGCGGCTTTTTTTAGGATTTCGTTGGCATCCCGCAGCGATTTGTTCTCTTTCCGCAAGCGGGCGAGTTCCGCGTCCCGGGGCCTGCCGTGCCCGGGAAATACCTGCACCCCGCTTCCCGTTGCCTGCGTCTCCTTGATCCACCGCCGCAGCACGCTGTCGTTCAGCCCCAAGTCCAATGCTACCTGGCTAATTGGCTTCTCCCCTTTCAAGGCCAATGCCACCGCTTCTACTTTGAATTCTTTCGTGTGAACCCGTCTTTCTGTAACTTTCTTACCCATCTTTTCCTCTCCTTACTGTTGTATTCCGCTCTTTTCTTTGTGTCCACTAGATGGGGTTAGGTCCAGCCGGCAATGAGCCTGTGTATGAACGGCGGTTAGCGAACGACACCGGATTACTGATAAAGGAAGTGATGAGGTTCAGCAAGCAAGGAAAGACGGAGGTAGCCTACGAAGCGGGATGTCTTGGGTATGTGATACAACGGGCGATGGAAGAAGCCGGGATAAGCTGTTATGTGCTACCGGCGAACAAAGTAGCGAAGAAACGCGATGACCGCATAAAGACGGATAAGCGGGACGCGCGGCTCATCGGGCGAGAAATGCGGAACAAAAACATTCGACCGATCAGCGTGCCGGATGAAGCGGACGAAGCGGCACGGGATTTATTGAGATGCCGCGAGGATGTGAGCGAGGATCTGCGGCGGTCGAAGCAACGGTTATTGAAGTTTCTGGTTCGGCACGGGCATATCTACGACGGCGGAGGGAGCCACTGGACGCTCAGGCATTGGCAGTGGATGGACCGGCTTGGGTTCAGACAGGAACACGAGCGGACGGTATACGAAGAATACCGCAGCCAAATTCGCGCCCTGGAAGAGCGGTTAACCCGGTTGGAACAGCAGGTAACGGAAACTGCGGAAAGCCCCCGGTATAAGGCGGCAGTGAGCAAATTACGGGCATTTAAGGGGGTAGATTACATAATAGCGCTGTCGGTGGTATGCGAGATAGGAGACTTCCGCCGGTTTGCGAACGCTAAAGCGTTTATGTCGTATCTGGGGTTTGTGCCGAGTGAATACTCCTCAGGCGGGAAACGGAACCAGGGCGGCATTACGAAAGCAGGCAACGGGCATCTGCGGAAATTGCTCATTGAGGGGGCGTGGCATTACGCCAGAAACGCGCGCGCCGGAAAGCGTTTGGAGCAGCGTCGGCAAAATTGTCCGGTATGGGTCATTGATGTCGCCGACCGCGCCCTGCACCGGCTGCATAAAAAGTACTTTCGGCTCTTGATGAACGGCAAACATCAGAATGTGGCGGTTACGGCAGTAGCTCGGGAACTGGCGGGATTTATCTGGGCGGTCCAGGTTTCCGCGGCGTAAGGACCGGTGATGACAGCAGAATGGCGGAATAAGACGGAAAACCCGGTAGAACGAGGGAGACCCTCGGTGACCACTTCAGGCGGCTTATGGCCGATCCCTGATTTAAGAATGAGGCAACCCCTTATGGCGAAAGAACTGTTGTGCGGTAACCAACCCGCGGATCTCAGTCTGGTGATCGCCGTGTTGCGTTTTCCGTCTTGTTTCGTTATTCTGCTGCTCTGGCTCTGGCTAGGCAAGGAGGTATATACAGAAAACAAATGCTAGATTTTATTGTACAACTACTTGACTCGGAGGGCCATCATATCAGTGGTCAGGTGGCTCCGTAGGCGGATTCCTCCAGATTTTTGCCCGCCTGCGCGCCGCCCCCGCGCTGCCCGCCCTGCCGGGGTTAGTGTAAATAAGTTGTGGGTCAAGTTTAGGGGCCTGGCGGGGATTTGGCGGAAATGGCCTACGTTTCACGTGAAACATTAGGCGAACAGGCCGACGGTGCCGGTTCGCCACTCTTCGCGGGCTTCCATGACCAGCCGTTCGACCTCAAACCAGTTGTCGGCGCGGGGGCCGCTCAGGTCGCGGTTGGTGGAATTGCTGAAAACGATGGTCTTGCAGCCCTGTTTGCGCAGGTTGATGATTTTTTCCGGGGCATCGTCGATGTAGACGTGGGCGCCGACCGCGCCTTTGTCGTTCATAAAACAAATGTCCCAGTAGGGGATGTCGTTGTTGTCCAGCCAGTCGACGGTCTGGGTTATCGAGGCGCGGTGGGAATATTTGAGGAATAGCCGGTGGGTGATGATGCGGACGCGGATGCCCTGGTTGGAAAGCTTCCGCAGAATTGCCGGGGCGTTTTTGATTGGCTCCATGTCGCGGAAGATGTTCCGCTGGGTTACGGCAAAACGGTGCAGCCGGTCGTAGCCGCCAAATTCTTCGATGCCCCATTCGTCAAGCCCGAATGATACATCCGCGGTAAGGGCTTCCAGCGGCCGGTCCAGCCACTCTGCGGCGATTTTTCGGATCGCCCCGTAAAAATCGCCGACCACGCCATCCAAATCAACGCCAAGAATAAATGTGCTATCGTCCATGGGTTTCCGGGGTTTTGGAGAGCAATACTACCGTGCTGCGGGCCTTTACCTTATACCGGTGCGGGGGTACAAGCGGCTCCTCGCTGCCCACGCAGAGGATGTCGTTGGGTGCCCTCAGGCCGGTATCCACCACCCGGAACCACCTCTTGCGGTCGTTTGCCGACGGCACGTTAAACATCACCGGATCCAGGCCGGCGTTGAACATGAGGAAGAAATCGTTGTCGTCCTTGTCCCGCAGCACGTCGGCGCGCCGTCCGTTTATCTGCAGGGCCAGGCTGTAGCCTATTTTGTCCCAGTCGGGGCTGACACCTTTTTCCGTGTACCAGTTAATATCCGGTATGGCGTTGTAGTTGCCTTCCGGCCCGGTGTAAAATTCGGGGCGCATAAAGCCGGGGTGGCGCAGGCGGAAGGCCATCATTTCCTTGACAAAGCGGAACAGTTCCTGGTTTTTTTCTACCAGCGACCAGTCGTACCACGATATTTCGTTGTCCTGACAATAGGCGTTGTTGTTGCCCAACTGGGTGCGCCCTATCTCGTCGCCGCCCAGGATCATGGGCGTTCCCAGGGAAACAAACAGCGTCGCGAAGAAATTCTTTATCTGCCGCAGCCGTATCTCTTCCAGCATCGGGTCGATGGTCAGCCCCTCGATGCCGTAGTTGTAGCTGTTGTTGTTGTCGCTGCCGTCGCGGCTGTTTTCGCCGTTGTCCTCGTTGTGCTTGCCGTTGAACGACACCATGTCCCTGAGGGTAAAACCATCGTGGCTGGTGATAAAGTTGATCGAGTGAAAGGGCTTGCGGCCGTCGCGGAGGTACAGGTCGGAACTGCCCGAAAGCCTCGTGGCAAGGTAGCGGGTCTCACGCGGATCGCCCCGCCAGTACCGGCGGACATTGTCCCGGTAGCGGTCGTTCCATTCCGCCCATCGCCCGCCGGGAAACCAGCCAACCTGATACGCGCCCCCGGCATCCCATGCCTCGGCGATGATCTTGGTCGCGCCCAGCACCGAGTCTTCGGCTATGCGTTCCAGCATCGGCGGGGATTCCATCAGGTTGCCCTGCTGGTCGCGTCCGAGGATCGAACCCAGGTCGAAGCGGAATCCGTCAACGTGCATCTCCACCACCCAGTAATGGAGGCACTGCATGATAAAGGTGCGGACGACGGGGTGGTTGCAGTTAACGGTATTGCCGCAGCCGGAATAGTTCTGATAGTAGCGGTTGTTCTCGTTCAGTATGTAGTAGATGGGATTGTCCAGTCCCCGGAACGAGAAAGTGGGTCCCCATTCGTTACCCTCGGCGGTGTGGTTGAACACGATGTCCAGAATCACCTCGATCCCCGCCTTGTGCAGTTCCCGAACCATCAGCTTGAATTCATTTACCTGGCCGCCGGGGCTGCGGTCGGCTGCGTACGATTCCTTGGGGGCAAAGAAGGCCACCGTTGAGTAGCCCCAATAGTTCGTTAAGCGTTCGTCGGTCCTGGGATTTTTCCGGTTGTATTCGTGTTCGTTAAATTCCTGGATGGGGAGTAATTCAATGCTGGTGATGCCCAGTTCCTTTAGGTACGGAATCTTTTCGATAACGCCCAGGTAGGTTCCCGGATGCTCCACCCCCGAATTGGGATTGGCGGTTAAGCCCTTAACATGTGTTTCGTATAACACGCTGAAGCGCAGCGGGTAGTTCAGCGGCGAATCTCCCTGCCAGTCGAAGTCGTCGTCGTCGATCACGATGCAGCGGGGAATATCAAGTATGTTTTCTTCGGTGGAAAACGAAAGATCGCCCGAAGCCGATGCGGGATCAAAGCCTACACATCTGTTTAGGTCCCATTTTTCAAGGCTGGTGAGCGCCTTGGCGTAGGGATCGATCAGGGCCTTGTGGGGATTAAAACGCAGCCCATTTTCCGGCTGGTAGGGGCCGTTTACCCGGTACAGGTAGCAGGCGCCCGGCCCAAGCCCCTTTACCAGGCAATGCCAGACATCCCCGGTTTTTCCCCCTCCCTGATCCAGCGGTATCTCGACGCAGGGGCTGTTGCTTTCGTGCGATTCAAAAAGGATAAGGGAGATTGCCGTCGCATGACGCGAGAAGATGGCGAAATTGACACCATCGTCGTGCACCGTAGCGCCCAAGGGTATTGCCTTGCCGACGCTGATGGAAAAATCACCGAAGCTCATTTATACAATTATACTACAGTTTTTTGGATTTTACTATAAAATTTTCTTTCGAATGGGGCGGTTTCCTTCTATCTGTTTTCGGCCGATGATGGTAATTTATATGGACAAACGGTAATATTTTATATATTATTAAAAGTGTAAGGAAATGATCATGAAAAAATTACTGTTGCCGGTGTTGTTTCTGTGTATCGCTACAGGGCTAATGGCCCAGGCAAACCGGGTCGAAGTCAGCTTTGACTATACAAAGCAGTCCGGAGTTGGCAGCAACCAGTTTGCCGTATGGATCGAGGATGCACAGGGACAATATTTAAAAACCCTGTACGCCACCAAGTTCACCGCTAATGGGGGTTGGAAGAAGCGGAAGCAGTCCTTACCCTCCTGGGTGAAGCAGTCAAAAATATCGGAAATGGAGGAAGACCAAGCCGACGCAATCACCGGCACGACCCCCGGCGGCGGAAGCCTCAGCTACATCTGGGACGGCACGGACAGTGCGGGACAGGCGCTCCCCGGCGGCGAATACCGGATCTTGGTGGAAGCTACCCTGCGTATGGGCAACCGCGTTTTATACACGGCGGTGATCAGGCTGGGCGAAGGGGGGCAGATTACGCCACAGCCCCAGTACTTTGGATCGGGCAAAAAAGAGCGCGGTATGATCGGCAACGTAACGGTAACGTATTAAGTACTTGTAACAAATTGCGATTTGAGGTTTTTATTAAGTAGATGGCAATAAAAAAGGCGGTTATCAGCACGGCTCTCAATCCTGCCCCGGCGGTATCGGTCGCTGAGCTAAAAACCGAAGCGCTCAGAAAGTCGATTCACTTCCTCATTGCATTCAGCGTCCCTCTCGCCGCCTTAAGCTATCCGTTTGCCGTATTGGTGCTGAGCGTCGGCACCCTTGGCTATGCAATAATGGAACGGCTGCGGCTTTCCGGCATACAGGTTCCCCTGGTTTCGGATCTTACCCGCAGGGCCTGCCGCACCCGCAATTCGGGCGGCTTTGTACTCGGCCCGGTTACCCTGGGGCTTGGCGCCCTTTTGGCATTGCTGCTCTTTCCCTTCCCCGCTGCGAGCATCGCCATTTTCGCGCTGGCCTTCGGCGACGGCCTTGCCAGCCTTATCGGAAAATTCTACGGCAAGCGCCGCCCCGCCTTTCTTTTCGGCAAAAGCATCGAAGGCTCCGCCGCCTGTTTCGCCGCGAGCTTTACCGCCGCCTGGCTAATATCCCGCAGCCCTGCCGTATCCCTCGCCGCCGCCCTCACCGCCGCCGCCGTGGAAGCCCTGCCCCTGGAAGACTACGACAACATCGCCCTGCCCCTGGCCGTCGGCCTGGCCGTGCAACTTGCAATGGCGATGTAAAGACAAAAATTTTACCCTAAAAAA
>WRJO01000092.1 GCA_009778545.1 Treponema sp.
TAATGCCTGCAATCATAAAATACAGAAATACAAAGCCAGAAACCCCGTATACTACGTCCTTTCGTCCAACTTTTTTGTTGAGGTGGATGCTGAATATTCCCCGTGGATAGAGGATCCGCCGAATCTCGTTTCCCGTCTGCTTGAACAGCACCGTGTGGCGTATTACCTTTATGCCGCCGGCGGTTGATCCCGAACAGCCGCCGATGAACATAAGGCAGAAAAGAATTCCCTGGGCAAGGGCCGGCCAGGCCGTGTAGTCCGTCCGGATGCACCCGCTGGTCGAAAGAAGGGCCGCCGTCTGAAAAGAACCGTAACGAATGGCGTTCCCGAATGAACCGTAATGGGAAACCAGGGTAAGGCTGATACCCAGCGAAGCAATAATGAAAATGGAAAAATAAACTTTGCTTTCAGTGTTCTGCAGAAGGTCGCGGAATTTTCCCCGGACCAGCCGGTAAAACATGGTAAAGTTCATCGCCCCAATGAGCATAAAGATCACCGTAACCCAGTCGATGAAAACAGAATCGTAATGGGCAAATTCCAGGTTTTTGGTGCTGACGCCGCCTGTGGACATAACCGTAAAGGCATGGCAAACCGCGTCAAACCAATCCATGCCCCCAATGCGGTAGAGCAGGGTGAGGATTACCGTAAGAGCGCAGTACACTCCCCAGAGGATCTTTGCAGCCTCGCTGATCCGGGGGGTAAGTTTTTCCTTTTCCGGCCCCGACGATTCCGCCTTGATGAGCTGAAACCCTCCGACCCCCAACAGGGGCATCAGGGCGACGGACAGGAGGATGATCCCCATGCCTCCCGCCCAGTGGGTTACGCTCCGCCAGAGAAGCAGAGACATCGGCAGGGCTTCGACATCGCGGATTGTCGTTGCCCCGGTCGTCGCAAAACCGCAGGCGCTTTCAAAAATGGAATTGGAAATGCCGATGTTGAGCGGGGATAAATAGAAAGGAACGCTGCCCAGCAAGGTCGCCAAAATCCAGGTGAGAAACACCAGGAGAAATCCGTCCCGGGTGCGGAAGCTGACGTTTTTTTTGGGAATCAGCATAATCGCCACGAAAGCCGGAACCAGAGCCGCCGCAAGGGGGATGCAATAGGCTTTCAGCATATGCGATTCCCCCAGAACGACTGCCATTATCAATGAAGGAAGCATAAGGAGGCTTACCGTGGCGATTGTTATCGACAGAACGCGAATCAGGGCGCTGATACGCTGGAGCTGCGTTCGAAAAATATCGCCGTTAATGCGGCGTAAATTGAAGACAGGCACTATTATGTTTTCCTTGCAGGAGTCCCAAAGAATTTTTCGATCTCGTCTTCGCTGCCGTTTTTGGCAATTACCACAACCTTGTCGGCGGGTTTAAAAATATAGTCCCCCTGCGGAATAAAGGACGTTTCTCCCCGGCTGACGAGCAAAATAACGCCGCCTTCCGCCAGGTGGAATTCCTTGATGGATTTTTCTGCCGCCGGAGATCCCTCTCCGATTTCCACCTCGACCGTGCCCACGCTTCCGTCTCCCAGGCTGTGGATGCCGTGTATGCTTTTGCCCATCAGATGGGAAAGGATCGAATCGGCTACTACGGATTTAACGGGAATCGCCACGTCTACCCCGAGCTTTTGGGCTATGGTTTTGTGTCCGGGGCTGGTAACCAGGGCAATGGTGCGCCGAACCCCCAGCGATTTCAGGTAGATGGCGGTGATGATGTTGAGTTCCTGGTTTGCAGTGGCGGCAATGATCAAATCCAGGTCCCCGATCCTTTCATCGGCAATAAAGCTTTCGTCGGAAATGTCTTCGTTCAGGACGAGGGCTTCGGGGAAACGCCCCGACAGATCCTTGCAGACCGCGTAATTCTGCTCAATGATGATCACTTTGCGATTGCTCTTTGGGATAAAGGATCTGAATAGCGCGAATACTCCCTTTTTTGTTTTTATTGCATCTTTGTCGGTATTGGCGAAAAGCCCTTCGGCGATAAGGATTCCGATGCGGCTTCCGCCCACAATTCCGATTCGCCTGAGCGGCGCCTCTGTTCTGCCGGCGAGGCGGAAGACCTGCTCCATGTCTTCTTCCCTGGTCATGATGTGAATCAGGTCGCCTGCTTGAATCGTTGTGGAACCGGTGGGAAGAAAGCACTGCCCGCCCCGTTCTACCAGGGGAATAATGCCCTCTTCCCGGACAATGGAATGGAAAAGCATGAGGGAAAGGCCGTCCAGGGCGCTGCCTTCGCTGATGGTAACCGACCCCAGTTCATACGGCGTTCCGGGGAAGCGCAGGATGTTTCCCGATGCCCCGTGCAGTATGGCGTTCATGACCGCGCGGGCTGCCTCTTCGTCGGGATGGACAATGTAATCGATGCCGAGCATTTTCTGGCTGCCTGCTTCGGCGGCTGTTTCCGTCCCGCCTTCATCCTTGTCCGGGTTTTGCTGGATTACCGAATACTCGTAATTCCGTACGCGGGCAATTTTGACAAGGCTGGGATACCGGGAAGCGGCGAGGCCGCAGATGATCATGTTTTTTTCGTCGGAATCGGTGACGCAGACCAGGGCGCCGGCCTTGGCTATTCCCGCTTCTTCCAGAGATTCGATTCTGGTTCCCGTGTCATTAAGGACAAGGCAGTCGAGCCGGTTGGAGGCATGGCGGGCCGTTTCTTCATTTGCTTCAATCAGGGAGACGTCGTATTTTTCCTGCACGAGGTGCTTGGCAAGCTGGGTACCCGTAAGGCCCGCGCCAACTATTACAATTCGCATAAAATTAAAAAGCGGTTAACAGCCGCAGCCGCTAACCGCCAGTCATTGATCATTTTTTGATAGAGTAAAACGCCTTTCTGCCGGCGTATTCGGCAATGCCTTCGAGCTGATCCTCGATTCGCATAAGCTGGTTGTACTTGCATACGCGGTCGGTGCGGCTCATGGAACCGGTTTTGATCTGCCCGGTTTCAAGGCCCACGACGAGGTCGGCAATAAAGGTGTCTTCGGTTTCGCCGGAACGGTGGGAAACAATGGCGGTGTATCCGGCTTTTTTTGCCATCTCTACCGCTTCGTATGTTTCGCTGATCGTGCCGATCTGGTTCACCTTGATTAAAATCGAGTTGCAGGCGCCCATCCCGATGCCCTTTTCCAGCCGCTTGGTGTTGGTGACAAAGAAGTCGTCGCCCACTATCTGCACCTTTGACCCGAGGCTCTTGGTCATCTTTACATAGCCGTCCCAGTCGTCCTGATCCAGCGGGTCTTCGATGGAAATGATCGGATACTTGTTCACCCATCCAGTGTATATTTCGATCATTTCCTCGGCGCTGAAGAGCTTGCCGGGGTTGGACTTCCAGAACTTGTAGCCCTTCTTGTCGCCCTCGGCGTACAGTTCGGAACTGGCGCAGTCCAGGGCAATCGCCATCTGTTCGCCGGGCCTGTAGCCGGCTTTTTCGATGGCCTTCATGATGTAGTCCAGCGCTTCGTCGTTGCCGATGTCCGGGGCAAAGCCGCCCTCGTCGCCGACCGCGGTGTTCTTGCCCGCGCTGTGCAGGAGGCTCTTGAGGTTGTGGAATACCTCGGCCGTCCAGCGCACCGCTTCGCGGATCGATTCCGCGCCTACGGGCATCACCATGAATTCCTGGAAGTCGATCATGTTGTCGGAGTGCTTGCCCCCGTTGATGATGTTTGCCATGGGGACCGGCAGCAGGTTGGCATGGAATGCGCCCAGGTATTTGTACAGCGGTATGTCGAGGAAGTTTGACGCAGCCCGCGCCGTCGCCATGGATACGCCCAAAATGGCATTTGCGCCGAGCTTGCCCTTGTTTTCCGTTCCGTCCAGTTCGATCATGGTGCGGTCAATGTCAACCTGATCCAGCGCGTCCAGGCCCTGCAGCTCCGGTGCGATAATGTTGTTAACATTGTCAACCGCTTTCAGAACGCCCCTGCCCAGGTACCGGGCCTTGTCGTTGTCCCTCAGTTCCACTGCTTCGTAGTCGCCGGTAGACGCGCCCGACGGCACGGCGGCGCGGCCCAGGGAGCCGTCCTCGAGAACCACGTCCACCTCTACGGTGGGATTGCCACGAGAATCGATAATCTCACGAGCCTCAACGTATTCAATAATGCTCATATCTTCCTCCTGCGTTATGATACCACAACATTGCCGGTTTGTAAACATTTAGCGGCGCGGCAGGCCCGGCACGCTTGGCAGGTTTGGCAGGGGCACGTTTGGCACGCTCGGCGCACTGGGCAGGGTAGGGGCCTGCAAAGTGGGCTGCTGGCCGTGCATTATGTCGTCAAGGGCCTGCTGCGCCTGCTGTGCTGCCTCTTCCTTGGCCTGTTCGACCTGCTGCGTAACCTCTTCCTTTACCTGCTGAACCGCCTGATCTGCGGCATCCTTAACCTGGTTGGTATACTCCCTGAGCTTCTGCTCCAGTTCGGCTTTTTTGTTGTTCAGGATGTTTTTCAGCTCGTCCATCGCCGCCTTGTCTCCCCTTGCAAGGGCAAAGAGGACGTCGAGCTCTTCTTTTGAGACGAACCTGCCGTCGATGTACTGGTTGATCTTCTCCCGCAGCACCCGCTCGATTTCGTCCATCGCCTTTTTCGCGTATTCTTCGACGATCCGCCTGAGCGCCTGCGCCATCAATTCGGCGATGTTGGTCGTCAGATGGAATTCGTCGTTTCTGTCGGTGTAGTGATCGTACTGTATGCCAAGGTTGACGTTCCCCGCCTGCCGGATTGCCGTATCCAGCGCCTGGGCAATGGTTCCCACCGGGTCCACGAGCATTGCGCTGCTGAGCATCACGTCGCCGCCGCCGGTAAAACCGCCCCCGGTATGGCCGGTAAAGTTAACCGAAAACTCGGCCTCGCTTTTAAAGCCGTTGATCCCCGTCCTGGCAAGGGCGCTGCCCAGGTTGACGGGGAAGCCGCTGCCCGAAACAACCGCTCCGAATCGGTCTGTGGCCGCAGAGGTAAAATCGGCGCTGCCGTTAAACGCCACCTGCCGCTCAAGGCTGCCCGATTCCTCTTTTACCGCAAGCTTAAGCGTAACGGGGCCGCGTGATATGTCGGGGTTGGAACTGATGTTCCGCATGTCAAAGGCCCAGTTCCACGGCTGGATGGTAAAATCGGATGCCACAATGCCAAGGTAAAACTTGGGATACGCCCTCGTCGGGTAAATCACATCCCTCCCTTTAAAAACCACTTTCGGCTGTTTTTTGGGCTTCTCCGTTTTCGGCATTGCCTCCGCCATCGCCTTTACTTTTTCCAGGACTTCCAGGGCGCGCAGCCCGTAGTCGAAGTATACTTCGCCGGTGTCGGAAAGCACCTCGCGGATGGACGGCTCAAGGGCGGCGAATGCGGCGCCGCTGTTCAGGTCGATGTACGACTTCAGGTGGTTTATGTCGTCGGTAATGGCATTGCGGGCGCTCTGCTCCAGATTCCGCACGGTGTTAATGTCGTCCTCAATGCTGGCGACCATGTTTGCCGCGTCGTTGGCTGCGGTTTGCACGGTGGTTATCATGGTATTAACGTTATTTATCATTGCGTTAACGTCGTTCACCGCCTGCCTGACCGATTCGACATTGCGGACATCGACATTGGGAACGTTAAAATGGATGATCGGCTGCGCGGCGGTTTTAAGCTCTTCGGTTCTTGCCTTTGCCAGATCAACCTGGCCCTTCCATTTTTCTGCGGATTCGTGGTATGCATCGATGGCTTCGTCGTACAGCTTCGGCGTATGGAGCTTGTCGAACTCGCGGTTCAACAGGCCCATCGCGTCAAAGTTCTGAAGATCGACAAGCGGCGGCTCATCGGACTTTTGTTTTGCCCTTTGCGATCTTGGCGTGTAATTCGGCAAAGCGCCGGAAACGGTCCTCGCCGTCCCGAAGCGGAGTTCATTGGCGCTTATTTCTTCTATGTAAATTTTCCCCCGCAGCACCGCTTCCGGTTTCAGCTTGATGCGTATGCCATACTTTGACCCTGGTTCCTTTTTCCCCATCTGAAACAGGTTTGTCATCGGCTTGTCGCGGTTCGCCACAGTTATTTTGTCGATATTAATGCTGAAGTCGATAAGGCTGATGCGCAGACGGTCAACATCTGATTTAGCTTCGAAAATTGCCTCCAGTCCCAATTCCATTGCCCGTTCCAACAGCGGGTTTGCAAAAATAGCAAAGAAAACTATCAGACCGCCGATAACAATGCCCGCCAGTGCGAGAGGTCCCAGCCTGACAGGACCTTTACGGTTTGTTTTTATTACGCCATATAGCTGCTTAAGCCTCTTTTCGTCGCTCTTATTTATCCCCCGGATAAAATACTTTCCATCCTTCAGTTCAAACTGCGACGCAAACCAGTCCCTGTCCGCGCTTTGCACAATGCATTTCAGAAACCGTTTTTGGAATGTTTTTTCTTTTATGGGTTTTTTCAGAGTTCCAGGAATTTTTGCCTGTTGATCTTTCATGTTTCCCCCTATTTGCCGCTTTTCATGACGGATACCGCTTTTTCTATTGCCGCAAACAGCGGAAACTTTGCGATGGACATAATAATTTTTGAATTTCTGATCTTTTGCCCGATGGTTTTTCGGTACAGATCAATCAGCGGCATAAAGATAAAAAAGAGCGGTATTGACAAAATGATGCCCGCCGCAATGCCGCCGGCGACCAGGGTATTGTTAAATTTGGTAAATGGCACAAAGGGCATATTATACAGAGTTGTAAACATACCCTGCAGTGCGCCAATGTGGAGTATTTCCCAGCCCAACATATCAATCGGCGGGGCGATAAGCGGAGCGCACAGTTTTATTATGGCCATGACGAGGCATTTGGATCCGTGGTGATGGCTAAAAAAGAAGGAAACCAGGAAAAGGACAAGCCAGAAAAAATTGCCAGCCGGAACCAGACCCAGCAACACACCCCAGGCAAGACCTGCGGCGATTTGGCTTTTTTTGACATTGCCGTTCAGCGCAACAACAAGTTTGGCAATTCCTTTG
>WRJO01000093.1 GCA_009778545.1 Treponema sp.
TCGCGGGCTATGTATTCGTCGATGCTTTCCGGATCGATGGCGCCGCAGTTCCGCAATACTACCCGGAACTGCTTCTGGTAGAACCGGATATCCTCGATGGCGTTCACCGCTTTTTTATGCTCGTCGTCCTTGTAGAGGAGCCGCTGCACTTCGCGGCCCTTGACGATATGCTCGGCGATGATCTCGCGGGCATCATCCGGCGTTACGTCAACATAGAACGAATCTTCGGGCAGAACCTTGATGATAGGTCCCCGCTCGCAGAAGCCGAAACAGCCGGTTTTTACAATCTGCACCTCGGCCTTTACGCCCTGCTTTTCCGCCTCGGCGACAAGCTGCTCGTAGATCTCGTTTCCTTTGGCGGACTCGCATGCGGTACCGCCGCAGACCAGGATGTAGTGGTTATATCCCATTTTTTCCCCCTTATACGTCAATAATGTCTGCGGCGGGACGGTTCAGGATACGTTCGTTGAGAAGTTCCCCGCCGATGATATGTTTCTGAATTATTTCCTTTGCGACAGCGGCGTCTACATTGCCGTAAATTACCGCCGGCATATCCGGAGTTATAACCTCAACCGACGGCTCCGAGTGGCACATGCCCATGCAGCCGGTCTGCCGCACCGCCACAGAATCCACCAGGTTGTTTTCGTCCAGGCCGTTAATAAACGCGGTTAGGGTCTGCTTCGCGCCTGCCGCGATACCGCAGGTTCCCATTCCCACGATAACCTGAATCTTCTTGCCCTCGACTTCCCTCTTGCGCAAATCGGTCTTTTTGGTGTCCCGAAGCGCCCTAAGATCATCCAAACTCATTTTTGCCATAATCTTCTCCTTCTAGTTTAGTTGATGCCAGCAGCTATCTGATAGCCGCCGGTCACTTAATCACACCCTTCCAGCGAGCTGAAGTACTTGCCCATCAGGACCAGCGAGCCGGTGTCTTCAAGGCCGCCCAGCGCTTCGTCAAGCTCCGATCTGCAAACCTCGTATTCCATCGGCTCTTCGCCGTTCAGTTGCCGGAAACGCCGGATAACAATGTCGTCCGGCTCGTTAAACATAAAAATCGTCCTGAACAATGACGGCAGATCCCCCACCGGCGGCGTGTCAACATTGCCCATATCGAACCATGCCGTGGCCGTGGTCCCCCTCCCCTTTTCGGACTGGACATCCCAGCCGCCGCCGGATTGTTCGGCGGTTTGAATAAGGAACGGAAGCCCCAGCCCAATCTTCCGGTGGGGATGCTTCACGCCGTCGGTCACAAACGGATCGACAGCTTCTTCCAGCTCCACCTTTGTCATGCCCCTGCCGTTGTCTTTTACCGCAAAACGGAATTCCCCGCCTTTTTCGTTTATCTCCAATTCCACCAGCTTCGCACCCGACTCACAGGCGTTCTGGGCAATATCGGTGATTAAATCAGAAAGGGTAAAGTGCATGAGCTAAAAACCTCCGGTTTTTAGCAATTTTCCGTAAGACATTTAGACGTTCCGGTACTTGTCTATGATGCCGGGGATCATGCTCTTGGTGAGCTTGCCATAGGTATCCGTACCAACGGTCAGCACCGGCGCGAGGCCGCAGCAGCCGACGCAACGGACAGGGTCTATGGAGAACTGGCCGTCCTCGGTAACGCCGTCGGGCTCAAGCCCCAGGATATTACGGGTCTCGACAATCAGATCCTGCGCTCCCTTAAGGTAGCATGCCGTTCCCAGGCATACGGAAATCTTGTGTTTGCCCGGTTTGGTCGTTTTAAAGAAATGGTAGAAGGTGATAACCCCGTATATCCGCGCCAGGGGAATCCCCGTGAGCAGCGCAAGTTCATTCGCTGCCGGCCTTGAGATAAAGCCAAAGATCTCCTGGGTCTTATGGAGAATCATGATCAGACTCCCCGGTTTAACCTTCCATTCCTCAATAAATGAGAGTAATTCCTGGGGAAACGTAATTTCCCCAGCCGTCTGTGTGCCTGCCATACAAACCCCCGATTTTATTTTTGATTCTGTCTAGCCGAATCCTACCCCTTTTATACGAAATTGGCAAGTGTCAATTGTCACGATCCGGCACGATTTTTGCCCAAAAGAGCATTATCGCCAGATGACCTCGTAGTCCAGCGGAGCTTCCAGCACCAGAATGTCCAGCAGGGGGATGGAAAATTCGGCCCTTCTGCCGGAAAAGGTACCGCCCCTCGCGCTGCGAACCTGGCCGGGAAAATCGATTGAAGCGAGGATAGCCGCCCGGGAAATCTCGTCGGCAATGCCCCTGCCGTAGACCGAAGCGACCAGGGCAACGTATTCGGCTTTGGCCATCTCCTCGCCGGTGGCAATCGGGGCCATGAGGGCGGCAAGGTATGCGCCTATTTCGGGGGATATAAGGCCGAGAATCTCCTGCCCGGAAACGAGGTCCAGGCTGACGGCGCACCGCGAGTCCCGGGAAGCCGTGCCCTGCTCAAAGCTGATAAAGCCCTGCTCCCTGCCGCTGGCGAGAAAATCGCCAATTTGCGAGATTTTTAGCGGCCCTTCGACTGCGGTCGGCGTTTTATTCGCCAGAGAAGCGGAGGCAACGCCCGGAGATTCGGATATGGCGGCGCTAAGGGATGGGCCGTTCAGGAGGGGCGCACCGGGCTGTGCCGCCCCGGCAGCGTCTGCAAGGGTTCCTATCAGCATAGCCATCCTCGGTTCCAGCGCCGCATAGATAGTTATGTCGGCCTTTCCGTCCGCCAGCAGGGAACCGCTGACCCGCGCGGCGCATGACAGGCATACAAAAAGACACATAAAAGAAAAGATTGCGGTGATCAGGCATTTTTTCATCATATCAATATAACAACTCTGGACGAAAACGGCAACAAAGGGGTATTATTAACAGAAATCTTTTGAGGAGGACACAATGGGCGTTCCGTATACTGAAAAACCGTGGGCTTTTCTGGAAGAATACCGTGGAAAGGCTTTTACCGGCGAATGGCCAACATTGACGGAAATGTTCAATATCACCGTCTCGCGGTACCCCGACAGGCTGTGCTTTACCGTTTTTGAGCCGGACAGAATCACGCTAAGCTATTCTGAGGCGCTAGCCATTGTAGAATCCACCGCCCGCTGGCTGCACAGCAAGGGCATCCGGCATGGCGACAAGGTCGCCGTTACCGGAAAAAACTCCCCGGAGTGGGCCATAGCCTATCTCGGCATCCTCTTTGCCGGGGCAATCGTCGTTCCCATCGACTATCAGGTCAAAATTGAGGAACTTGACGTCCTTTTAAAAACCGCCGGGGCAAAAATACTCTTTGTCGACGAGGAAAAACACGGGCACTACCAGCAGAATCCCGGCGCTCTGGAAGAGGTAATTTCCCTGAAAAAGGGAATTGGCACCTACGTCTACGATCTGGACGGGCCTGCAGCGACGATTGAACTGGCCTGCGAAAACGACACTGCGGCTATCCTGTTTACGTCGGGAACGATGGGGCATCCCAAAGGGGTCATGCTGACCCACAAGAACCTCGTCTCGGACTGCTACCTTGCGCAGGGAACCCCGCTGCTTATTTTTCATACCGACGTATTCTACGCGATCCTTCCCATCCACCACTCCTACACCATGCTGGCAGTTTTTATCGAGACCATTTCCGTCGGCGCGGAACTGGTTTTCGGCAAAAAAATGGTCAGCGCGGTAATGCTCAAGGAGATGAAGGAAGGCAAGGTGACCATGCTCCTGGGCGTTCCGATGCTGTTTAACAAGCTGCTGGCGGGCATTATCCGAGGCCTGAAGGAAAAAGGCCCCATCGTGCACGGCCTTATTTCGTTTTTAATGGGCATATCGGGACTGATAAAAAAAATATTCAAAGTCAATCCCGGCAAGAAGATGTTCGGCTTTATTCTGAAAAAGGTCAGCTTTGAGTCGATCAGAATCTGCATCTGCGGCGGCGGCCCCCTTGCCCCCAGCGTTTTCAGAAAGTACAACCAACTCGGCATCGACTTTGTGCAGGGCTACGGCCTTACCGAAACCAGCCCGATCATCAACTTGAACCCCAAGGAACACTACAAGGAGACCAGCGTCGGCAGGGTGCTTCCCCATGTAGACATGAAGATACTCAATCCCGGCGACAGGGGCATAGGCGAAGTCATCGTCAAAGGCCCCATGGTGATGGAAGGCTACTACAACATGCCTGAAGAAACCGCCGCGTCCTTTACCGAAGACGGCTTTCTCAAGACCGGCGACATTGGCTACATGGACAGCGAAAATTACCTGTACCTTACCGGCAGGGCGAAAAACACGATCGTTACCGACGGCGGCAAGAACGTCTACCCCGAGGAAATTGAAAACGAATTCCAGCTCTTTTTTGAAATCGATCAGATTCTAATACACAGTTTCGTGTCCGACAAAAAGACAAAGTCCGAGGGCATAGAGGCGCTTGTATATCCCAGCCCGGAATATGCCGACGCAAACGGCTCAGTTCTTTCCGCAGAACAGATGAAGTCCCGCATTGAAAAGATCGTCTCCGAGGTTAACCAACGCCTGCTCCCCTACCAGCGCATCGAGAGGACAGTGATCCTGGACAAGCCCCTGGAGATGACCACTACCAAAAAGATCAAACGCGGCGAATTATAGAATTCTTTGCCAAATGACTCACGCAGAGGCGCGGGGGTATGATTGCCAAATGACTCACGCAGAGGCGCGGAGGCGCAAAGAACGCGGAGTTTTCGTCCGTAGGTTCTCCCACTCTATCGAAATCTCACGGATGCCAGGAGTCAAGGATGGATGCGCGCTGTTCGCAGGCAGCGCGTCCTCCTCTGCGTCCTCTGCGCCTCCGCGCCTCTGCGTGAAAAAATTATCAAACAAAATTCTCCGCGCCTCTGCGTGAAAAAATTATCAAATAAAATCCTCCGCGCCTTTGCGTGAAAAAATTATCGAACAAAATTCTCCGCGCCTCTGCGTGAAAAATTTCCAGAAAAATCAGGGGTAAACTTCTACCGGTGGCGCGGGGGAAACAGCGGCGAGCGCGCGGCGGAGGGACTCGGCGCGGGATTCAAGGTACTGCACGGGCAGCGGCTGGGCTATGGGGTCATCCGGCGACGGGCGGGCTTTACCGTAAATTTGTATTTTGCGAATGCCGCCCGCGCCGTTGTTCGCTGCGATTGCGGCTAACTCCAGCACGAAACGTTCCCATGCAGCCGCTTCATCGGGAGGCGGGCCTTCGCCGTCTAACGCGCAGAGCATCGTCTGAATCGTTGCCGGGGCGCGGGCGGCAAATTCCTTTATTTTTTCGGCTAGTTCCTCAAAGGGAATGGCGCTGCGATTCATTTTCAGGTACCAGCCGGGAGTACCCGCGTCGGCTTTGAGCCAGATGTCCAAAGGGGGAGAACCGGCAGCGCCTTTAGCGGAAAGCGCCGCGTCCGCCAGCAGGGAAAAAAGTTCCGGCTGTAACAGCCCCGCGCCGTTGGTAATGAGTACCAGCTTCGCCGCCGGAACCATTTCGGCAAGAACCCTGCCGGCAAGGCGCAGCGCTTCGGGAAAAGCCGCCGACAGCGAAGGCTCGCCGTTGCCGGAAAAGCAGATGTCCTTGACTGGCACATTCCGTTCAAGCGCATCGGCAAGCGCGGCGCGGAGATCATCTTCCAACTGTGCAAGGGAAAACTGTCCGACGGCGTTAGCTGCAAAAGGAAACACTTCGCAGTAGGGGCAGTCAAAGGGACAGATTTTTTGATCGGGAAACAGGTTAATCCCCACCGAAAGGCCGCCGGAACGCCGCGAATATACCGGGTACACCAGCACGCCTTTTTCGCGTTCCCGGTGGTTTTCTATGGGGCCGGCGGGGGGTATCTTCAGTGCCATCGCCTTACCAATACAGGGTTTCCGAGATGCGGATCACAACATAATCCCGCATGACCTTAATACAGAGCGGATCGGGAAACGGCGGCATTGTTATCGCTTCATTGTAAGCCTGTTCCGCCTGAGCCTCGGTGGGCATATCAAAATGCATTCCCAGGCTTTTCATGAAGGCCTGTGCGCGCCCGGTTGTTTTGAACGCCGAGTCCGTTCCAGTTTCAAAAACAGAGCGACCGATTACTTCGCCCTGTAAGAAATTCGCATGAAACCGGGGCGCCATGTGATATCTGCCGACAAGCACAACGGGAAGTTTCCTGTTTCCCGTCTGCGCCTTAACGATCAAATTATTCAGCTCATGGGCAAGGCGGACATCTTCGTTGTACCGCATCTGATCCGAATAGAACAATTGCGCCGTGATCTGCGCCTGATACGCCGCTACAAGCAGAGTCAGACAGGCAACAACTGCCGCCGCTTTCTTTTTAAATTTTTTGATAAGAAAGAACAGCATAAACGCGGTTGCCAGAGGTAATGCGTATTGGGATCGCAACGGCGGCCAACTTCCTCCTGTTATTACCAGTATTATAATACAGAGGGGAATGCCGATACCGGCAAGCAGATACAGCAACTTCCGCCCCTGGGGAATCGTCCTTCGCATAACAAGCGTCACATTTACAAGAAATAAAACCGTTGCGGGCAGCAGCAGAACATTTCCTGAAATTCTTGATACGTTTTTCAAATAAACATCTGAGCCTGCCCAGGCATAGGCATTACGTGCAATTATCGGATTAAATATCTTCTGCGCCAGGGGGATATGCCCAATGGTGAGGGTATAAATATACAAAAAGAAATCAAAAATAATTCTGCCAAAGGGTTTTTGCCCCCATTTGTTCATGGCTTCAAGGTAATTTGATTTTTTAAAATTAAAAATCGCGGGAATAATTATCCGGTCAATAAAAAAATAAACCGCCAAAGATCCAATCAGCACCAGCAGCAGTTTCAGGCAGAGATTACGGTACACCTGCGGCGTGTAACCGGTATTTTCCGACAGAAGCAGAAAACAGATGAATATTCC
>WRJO01000094.1 GCA_009778545.1 Treponema sp.
CCAATCCCAAGCTCGTCTTAAAAGGCGGCGTGATCGATAACAAAGCCTTTAACGCGGAAAGCGCCAGGGCTTTGGCGGATCTGCCGTCCAGAGAAGTGCTGCTTGCGCAACTGGCGGGTACGATGTTGGCGCCGATCACAGGATTGGTGACTGTGCTTCAGGGGCCGATCCGCAAAATGGGTTATGCCCTGGAATCGATTCGAAAATCAAAAGAGGCGTGAGAATGACCCGCGCCGTCGCAATGAACCAATATAATTAAGGAGGAACATAAAAATGGCTAAAATTGACGATGTCATTGAAATTGTAAAAGGTTTAACAGTCTTGGAGCTTTCCGAACTGGTCAAGGCGTTTGAGGAAGAATTTGGCGTATCCGCCGCCGCTCCGGTAGCGATCGCGGCCGGACCCGCCGCCGGCGCCGCCGCGGCCGCCGCGCCCGCTGAGGAGGAGCAGACGGAGTTTGATGTCATATTGACCTCCGCCGGCGAGAAGAAAATTAACGTGATTAAGGTGGTTCGGGAATTGACCAGCTTAGGGTTAAAGGAAGCCAAAGATCTGGTGGATGGCGCGCCCAACGCGGTGAAAGAGGGCGTGTCGAAGGAAGAGGCGGAAAAGGTTTCCGCGCAACTCAAGGAAGTAGGCGCGGAGATCGAAGTTAAATAGCGCGGGCGCAAGACAGCCCTCTCCAAATGGGAAAGGGCTGTTTTTCTTTCGGGTTGATATTGTATAAAAAAGCAGGTTTGCATCAGGCCGTATCGCAAATGCCGTGCGGGTTTTTAAGTGCATTGACTATATGCGGCGCATACGCCAAGTTTTCGCAGCACAGCGCCGGGCAAAAGCTGAAGTTTGGAGGGTCAAGAAATGGATACGTTCGAAAAGATGGGAAAAAAGGCAGACGAATTTTTGGAAGCGGCGGGGCAAAAAGGGAAGGAACTGTACGGGAAAGCCGCGCAAAAAACATCTGAGGCCGCGCGTAAGGCGTCCGAATCCGCGAAGGCTGCGGCGGACGACGCGGCGGCAGGGGCCTTTATTAAGGAACAGGCGGAAAAAAACGCCGTCAAGCTCGGCGATCTCATGATGCCCCTGCGGGTCGCCCTTACCGGCAGCCGTGTCAGCCCTCCCCTTTTCGGCTCGCTGCGGCTCCTCGGCGAGGAACGCTCGCTCCAGCGGATAGATCGGGCGCTGGCGTTGCTGGAGGGATAATACATGGGAATTGTGCTGGTTATTCTTGCCTTTGCGTTGCTATTAGCGGGGATACTGGGTTCGGTTTTACCGGTACTGCCGGGCCCCCCTTTAAGCTTTATTGGGCTTTTAATAATGCAATGGAGCGGATACGGCGGCTTCTCTCCAGCGTTTTTATGGGTATGGGCGGGTATTGCCGCAGCCGTGACGGTGATGGATTATTTTCTTCCCTCATTGATGGCGAAGTGGTTCGGCGGCTCCAGGGCCGCCGCTATAGGCTCGTTTTTGGGACTCCTGGCGGGCATATTCATTTTCCCCCCATGGGGAATGCTTTTCGGCTCGTTTCTCGGCGCTTTTTTCGGCGAACTAATCCACAGCCGCACCGACGGCATCAAGTCGCTTAAAGTTGCGCTGGGCGCATTCCTCGCCTTCATTGCCGGCTCTGGCGCCAAATTGATTGCATGTTCGATAATGCTGTACTACGCCATCAAAGCGCTTTTTTAGGGCAGCCGACGGGACGGGAGCCTGTCATTCAGGAATTGTTCCAACACTTTTATTCTTAAACCGACTATTTTTACAAGTTTTTTCTTTTTTTCGTTACTTATTCTTTCATTGTCCGCCAAACAGGCATCGACAATATCAATAATTTTATTTGCACTGGATTGGGAATACCATTCGGGAAATTCGATATATTTCAAATTCTCAAAATTGGTGTTATTGAACCACCTGCTATAGCTGTCTACATAATTTTCCATATCGCCAATGTCTTTTGTTTCATGGCACAGAGAATTGCCATTGTCAAATATTTTGGCAACATTCAGCCATTTCAAACTGCCCGCATTCCTGATTATGCCGAAATTACCCGTGTGGCGATCCGTATTTCCCATTATATAATCCAATACTATCATCTTGTCTATTTCCTGCCTTGCGCCATTAATTCCGTTTTTTTCGCATATGTCGATAAGCCTGCCATATTCATTTCTGTTTTCCCTTAATTCGCTGTCTTTTACGTATTGCGCCGTCATATATTCCGTATCCCTGTCTACCATACATTCGCAATAACTCAGCGGCATATTGTTGCTTTTATTCTTTATTAAGCCGTATTCAACATGCTCTATCCCGAATAATTCCATTATTTTGTCCGCAATCACCTCATTGAAAGGTTCCTGCATTTCATCATACCTGCTTCCCTTTAATAAAAACCGTATATTTGTTTTTTTATCGATTATCCATTTTTTTCTCAAACTGCCGTCTACCGTCAAATCAGGCGCAACCCTTATATGCCGGCTTTCTTTATATGTGCCATTTGTATCAAAATCTATTATATTCCCAAAGGGATTATCAAAAAAATTCGATTTTTCCCAGCATAAATCCTCATTTGTTCCATGCGCCCAATATTGATCCGTCAGGTTAAGGGCATATGAACCAAAACATAATTCAACGGAATTGCGCGTATTTGTATCTTTGTTTATATAGACCAAATCCGATCTGCTTTTCGGCAAACCCCTGTTTTCTATCCAGTCCGATAATTGTTTGTATTGCGCATTTTTATTCCCTTCGTATTTTAATCCGAAGGGCAGCCTTTTGCTGTCAAAGACTTCTCCCATCTCTGACAATTCAAAATCATCATTCAATTTGAATAATAATACCGGATGTTCTTTATGTTTTAAAATATATTCCTTATCCATTATTTCCTCCCAAAACAAGAGAAGGAGACAGGCGGATAAGAAAACTATGGGGAGTGGAGGATTCGAACCTTCGAAGGCTGAGCCAACAGATTTACAGTCTGCCCCATTTGACCGCTCTGGAAACTCCCCGATAATTGCTTTCTGCAAGAAAGCCTTGTCAAACAACCGCCCGCGAGCCGCCTCCCGGATTCGAACCGGAGACCTCATGATTACAAGTCAAGTGCTCTACCAGCTGAGCTAAGGCGGCTAAACCTCAGCACCCCGTTAAGGGGTGTTAATTCAAATAATGCGACAAGCCCAGGCGCAACCAACTGTTCCTGTCCCCAGCAATAGTGTTCCAGCTTTAGCTGGAACAACGCGCCGCTTTCCAGAAGCGGCGATAGCAAAACATAGCAAATTCAACCAATATTGTCAATGACCCCCACCACCCCTAAAACTAAACTTGACCCACAGTTACTCGGTTAAAGCCCCGGCGAGGCGGGCGCGCGGGGGTGGCGAAAATTTCTGGGTCTCCCCGCTGTAGGAGACGAGCGAATAGAATCAAAACTAGAGGAAAGAAAAAGCTGACCAGCATGAGGAACATGAATATATCGCTTATTTTCGGAACTGCGCTATATTGCATGGATAAAAAAAGGCTGGTCAGTGGCTCCGCAAGCGGACTCCCCCAGATTTCGCCACCCCCGCGCGCCCGCCCCGCCGGGGGTTGTGTAAATAAGTTGTGGGGCAAGTTTTGCCTAAAACCGGGTCTTGCAGCGCTCGGCAAATCCGGTAATGTTGCGGAAATCCATCTCTGCGCCGTCGTCGAGAATCGCCTTGCCCGAAAAAAGGCCGCAGACCTGGCGGCGGGTAACGGACTGAAACATCACGTTGCTGCGATCTTTCCGCTCCTGCTGCGGCGTAAACGTCATTTCAAGCCGGTTGTCGTTGCTGGTAAAACGCCAGGGCGAAAGCCAGTTCGACGGAGGAATGTGAAACGTTACCTGATCGAGCTTGTGGAGACGGCCGTCAACAAAAAAGGCATTTTCCGTGCCAGCCGACGAATCCGCCGAATTGTGGCCGACACTGAATCCAACCAGCCGCCCGCCGCTTACCCCGCAAGAAGATGCCCAATACCGGATGTCGGCACGGGGACGGACGCCCCGGTTCCAGTCCAGGATGCCCCACGCATTCCCGCTGGTAAAAACAATCTCCGCCGTGCCAAACTGGATAATCCCCTCTACCGTAAACCAGGGAGAACAGCGCGAATACCGGAAGGCGTTTTTCTCGCCCCGCCACGGAAGATTGTTCACCAGGGACTCTGCCAAAGGAGGCTCGGTCAGCACCAATTCCCCCCGCATGCTCCTGTTGTGCCCAAACCGGGGAATATCCGCCTTGATTATCCGCACCCCCCCCTCCATCGGGGCAAAGTCCAGCACCAGCTTGTTCCGCCGGTAACGGATAGCCCCGCTCTGGCTCCCCGGCGGCATTTCATAAGAGCCAAGCGGCAAAAGCGTCTGAAAAATCTGCGTAGAGCGTTTTTTATCCTTCACCGAGATAACCGTAATACCCACATGGCCCAGGTACCCGTCGTCCCGTATCTCGAAAGTCACAATATGGGTCGGATTAGAAACAATATAGCGGTCAGATTCGGAGAACCGCCTCCTCGGCGCCCAAACAAGCGCCGGATCGTAAAAAAAGTTAGGCTGGCGGGACCAGCCGAAATTCTGCGGCCCCCCCATATCGTCTAAAACCGATACTGCCGAAACCATCTCATTCTGGGGCACATAAACCCCGTTTACAGCGTTTCGCTGGCATGGTATATCATATCATGGATTGTTCGGGAATGAAAGTCCTCATCATGGGACTGGGACTGCACGGCGGCGGGCTGGAATCCGCCCGCTACCTGCTTCGCCACGGAGCGGAACTCACCATAACCGACCTCCGCGACGAAAAAACCCTCGCCCCTTCGATAGAGCAGCTAGAGATATTTATCAGGGGGGAAGCCTCCCCCTCGCTCCAGCCCAGCTCCGCCGGTCTTTCGCTACCCCCTCTGCGTGGCTCCGCCCCGCAACACCCCGCCATTCGCTATGTACTCGGGCGGCACGAAATCGACGACTTCAAAACGGCGGACATGGTAATAAAAAACCCCGGCGTGCGCCCCGACTCCCCCTACCTCCAGGCCGCCCGAAGAATCGAAACCGACATATCCCTGTTCCTCACCGCCATTGCCAGCGCCCCCCCCATCCGGCTGATAGCGGTAACCGGCTCAAAAGGCAAGTCCAGCACCGCCTCCGCCCTCCACTGGGCACTGACTATGATTCCCAATTCACTCACACGGAGGCACGGAGGCACAGAGTTTTCGTCCGAGGGTTCACACCCCTCTATCGAAATCCCACGAATTTCAGGGGATAAGGTTGGATGCGCGCCATTCGCGGACAGCGCGCCCTCCTCTGTGCCTCAGTGCCTCTGTGAGAGGTATTCAGAGGAAAAGTCAACGCAGAGAAGAGCATACTTAGGCGGGAACATTACCGTTTCGCCGCTGGCATTTTTGGACGACTTGCAGGAAGGGGACGACGTCGTGCTGGAACTGTCAAGCTGGCAGTTGGGAGACCTTGCGGGCCGACGCCACCCCGGCGGCGCGGCGCTGCTTAAGCCCCAGGCCGCCGTGTTGACGCCCATCATGCCCGACCACCTCGACCGCTACGGCTCAATGGAAGCGTACGTTAACGACAAGCGGGTTATCTACCAGGGGCAGGACTCAGGCGATCTGACCGTCGCCCAGGATGATCCGTGGGGCAGGAGCTTCCTCGCCGAAACCGGCGCTTGCTCCCTGATCTATTCCGCCGCCCCCCTGCCGGAAAAGGTTTCCGGCGGCTGGATCGCCGATCCCGCCGGCCCCGGCTTTGTGCGCCTGTACGCCGCCGACGGTTACGCCGTCCCGCATGACGGCGAAATTGTCGAGATAGTCCCCGCTGAGCCGCTTGTGCCGGGCCGCCATCAAAAGCAGAACCTCCTCGCAGCCGGCCTTGCCTTGTACGGCCTCAGTCTTCCGCCAGAAGCAATCCGGGAAAGCCTGGGATCATTCCCCGGCATCGAGCACCGGCTGGAACTGTTCCACCAGGCCGGCGGCGTCGATTTTTACAACGACAGCGCCGCAACCATTCCCGAAGCCGCCGCCGCCGCGATTGAAGCCCTATGCCCCCATGGGGGACCCGGCACCCCAAGGGAACCCGGTTCCCGTAACAACGGCGGACTGATCCTCGTTGCCGGCGGCGCCGACAAAAACCTCGATTTTTCGCCCCTGGTACGGGCGGCGGTTCAGACAAAGGCCGTCATCCTCCTCGCCGGCACTGCCAGCGAATCGCTCCGCACCGCGCTTTCTAATGAAAGCGTCAATTGCCTCGGCCCCTTCGATTCCCTGGAAAAAGCGGTGACAGTCACCCTTGAAACAGCCCAACCAGGCGACCGGGTACTGCTATCCCCCGGCTGCGCCTCCTTCGGTATGTTTTTAAACGAGTTCGACCGCGGCCGCCAATGGAAAGAAACGGTCAAACGAATGGCGTCACCTTAGTTCCCTATTTACAGCACGGAGGCACAAAGGCACGGAGGTTAAGGAAGTAATAGTATGGACATTGAATTGTTGCAGGAACGGGCGGGGATTATCCGGCGGGTGCGCTCTTTTTTTGACGAACGGGAATACCTGGAACTCGACACGCCCCTGCTGTCCCCCGACCTTATCCCCGAATCCTGCCTCGAAGTCTTTGAAACCCAACGAATAGGCGACTGCCGCAATGCGGCGCAGTCACCTTTTTGGCTCATTCCG
>WRJO01000095.1 GCA_009778545.1 Treponema sp.
CAGGCACTGAAATCCGGCACCGAAATCCTGTAGTGTCGTTAGGTGTAACCATACCAGATATAGCGTAGTAGTGAAACAACAGCCGTCCCTCGGGACGGCTTTTTTTTGCTCTATTCCTAAGCTATTTTCTTCCTCTGCGCCTCTGCGTGATGAATCTCGAATAATGCCCTGCGCATCTGCGTGAGATAATAGAGACAAATTTCCATGAAGGCATGTGGGTACCTGAAATGGAATTTGCTCCGCCGTGACTTGTCTTGTCTTTTCATATTTACTATAATCAAGACATGGATACGATCATTGAGTTTAATGATGCCGCTTTTAATCATGAGGTATCCAAGGCAGATATATTATGGGCTTTTAGCAATTCAATATATGACGGCTGGTTTAATGAACGTGAGCAGAAGGATCAATATCTGCTAATCGGTTTCGATCAAAAAGGAAACCCACTTGAAATCATGTATAACATAATAGATAATGAAACAATAAGCATATTTCATGCAATGCCATGTAGATCGATCTTTTTTCATTTATTACCGAAGGAGGAAAACGATGGCTAGAATGACCGAAGAAGAAGCGCATTATTGGGATAAGTACTATACAGAAAACCCACCCAAACCTGGCCCCAATGGAACAGGTTTTTTCAGCCAGAGGAAAGCTGCTCTTTCAATAACAGTAGATTCGGCTACCGCTGATTATTTAACGGCAAGAGCAGCCAGCGACCATAAGACTCCTTCCCAGATAATCGGCGAATTGGTGCAAAGAGAGATCGCCGCTGTAATGTAGGGCAGCGCTATTGTGTCAGGCACTGAAATCCGGCACCGAAATCCTGTAGTGTCGTTAGGTGTAACCATACCAGATATAGTGTAGTAATGAAACATCAGCCGTCCTTCGGGACGGCTTTTTTTTGCTCTGTTCCTAAGCTTTTTTCTTCCCCTGCGTCCGCGTACCGCTTGCGGTACGATGCGCCTCCGCGCCTCTGCGTGAAAAAATCGAAAAAAATCACGGAAAGCCGGGCAGGCCTTTGCTTTCGACGGCGAGGCTGCCGTCTATCGCGCGGCGGGACGGCGAGCCTATCTCCGCCTGCCGGGTGCGTTCCAGCAGGTACACGGTGAAATTGCCGATGACGACGGCGGTGTCGCTGACGGGGTTGTCGCTTTTTTTGGCGCTTCGCAGCCCCGGCATCAAAAGCGAATAGAGCGGATGGGTGTACGGATAGTCCTGGTAGTCCAGCGGGCCGGCGCTTTCAATGGCGGCAAGGATGGCGGGGCCGGAACCGGAACGCATGGCCTCGTAAACGGCCTGGTAGGGCTTCTGCCCCCTGGAGGCGTCCAATGCCCGGCCAGAAACCAGGTACATGACCGGAAGCCCCGTGCCGGGCAGCGGCCCCGTGCGAATCACCCGCTGCGGCCCCATGTTTCGCAAACGCCCGCCAATCAACAGCGCTTGCCGCCGGATCATTCCCGTCGATGGGGGAATATCGGGAACGTAGGGATCTTTGCGCTGATAGGCGGACCACAGGCGGCTTTCGATGGCGGCCGCGCCCATCACCCTGCCGTAGCGGGAGGCAAAGCCAGGTTCCCCGGCCAGGTAGGCAAGGGCCGAGCCGCCGGCGCCGTAACCGGCAAGCAGAAGCGGCGGCAGGTCGCCGTGACTGGTGACGCCCAGCATGACGTGGAGGCGGGGCAACAGGTATTCAATGTCCGACCGCCGCTGGGCTTCCAGCGCTTTGCCCCGCTCGTTGGCTGAATAGCGATCGGCGGCCTGCCGGAAAATATGCCAGCGGCCCGGCAGCGCAAACGGCGAAACTGTCCGCCTGTTCCCCGCTTCGCCGATGTGGGGAATGTCAAAATCCCTGCGGGAATAGGTGACGACGGTAAAGCCATTTTCCCGCAGTTCCCTGCACACCAGATCCGCCGAAGCCGATCCCAGTTCCGGCGGGACAAGAAAAATAATGGGGCTTACCGAGCCGGGGCGTACAGACCCATATACCCGCAGGACGTACTCACCTTCGGCGCTGGCGATACTCAGCGCCCTGGGCGGCGGCGGCTCTTCGGACGCGGCATAAGCGCGGGGAGAAAAGGCAAACATGGGAATGGCCGCCGCCGCAACCAGTACCAGCCACGGCGCGGTCAGCAGGGGCGGGCGGCTATGCCGGGAACCGTCCCTGCGCGGGATAAAGCGCGCGACGTTTACGACAAGCGCGGCGAACAGCATCGGCAGACATTCGGGGCGGAAACCGTAGGCGGGAAAAATCGCCGCCGTTATGCACAGGGCGATCAGGGGCAGCCATTCCAGCCCGTCCAGCGGCCGCAGCGCCTTGAAAAACGGCCTGAACAGCGGCAAGACAAGAAACACGACGACGATTGCTTCTGCGGCCCAAATTTCCTTCATCCCGGAAAATATTATATTGAATTGATTTATATGTAAATAGTTAGTATCTTATATGTATGCCCCCGGCCCAGAAATTCGTCGTAGATGAAGCAAAAATAAGGAAAGCTATCGTGTCGGGGTTTCCCCTCACCCTCACTACCTTTACCCTGCCGAGGGAGATGGAAGCCTATATCGAGTCGATCATCGTCGCTTTTCTTAAGCATGCGGGACAGGAAAAACTGCGGGACTATATCGTTTACTGCGTCCAGGAACTTGCCGTAAATGCCAAGAAGGCGAATACCAAGCGGGTGTATTTTATCGAACAGGGGCTGAACCTTTCCGATCCCGGCGACTATCAGAAGGGAATGGAAAATTTCAAGGATACGACGCTGGGCAACATCGCCCACTATCTGGAACTGCAGGAAAAACAGGGGCTGTACATTCGGCTGATTTTGCAGATTCAGGAAAATACGATTAACATCGAAATACGCAACAACGTCGTCGTTACCCGCGCCGAACTGATCCGCATCCACGACCGCCTTGCCCGTTCCCGGCAGTTCAGCACCATGGAGGACGCGCTTTCCCAGGTGCTCGACGATTCCGAAGGCGCGGGGCTTGGGCTGGTTATCCTGGTGCTGATGCTGAAAAAAATGGGCCTGGACGAGGACTGCTTTAACCTTCACAGCAGCAGCAAGGAAACCATCGCGCGGATAACCGTCCCCCTGGACAAGCTGCAGGTAGAAAATGTTTCGGTGCTTTCCGGGGCAATTGCCAACAGCGTCAGTTCACTTCCCCAGTTCCCCGAAAACATCCTCGCCGTGCAGCGGCTTATCGCCGGTTCAAACGCCGACATGGGGGCGATTGCCCGCCAACTGTCCATGGACCCGGCGCTTACCGCGGATCTTCTTCGAATTGTCAACTCCGCGCAATATATGCTGGTCAGGCGGGTGGACAGCATTTTCGACGCGGTAAAAATGGTCGGCATCCAGGGAATAAGGAACCTGCTGTATTCCTACGGGACGCAGCAGATATTGGGAAGCGATACCCAGGAAAAGAAACAGCTCTGGGAGCACTGCTATAAAACCGCCTATTATGCCTATAGCCTTGCCGCACATTCCAGGCGGGATCGAACCCTTCTGGATGACGTATACGTCAGCGGCATTTTGCACGACATGGGAAAAATTATTTTTTCAAACGTCCACCCGGAATTGCTGGACAAGATAAAAAATTTCTGCGCCGAACGAAACATCCCCACCTCGACCATCGAAGACCTGTCAGCGGGGATGAACCATGCCGAGATAGGCGCCCTCATCGCGGAAAAGTGGAATTTTCCCGACACCCTGGTGAACACAATCCGCTACCACCACAACCCCGCGGCAGCCGACGAAAACTGCCGCGATTTGGTGGAATGTGTATACCTTGCCAACATGCTCTGCGAATACGAAGACGGCAACGCTACTTTCGATCAGATCGAGGCGGAACCGCTTGCCCGTTTCGGCATATCCGACCAGAATCATCTTGACAGCCTGTTAAACCGTTTCTCCCAAGGCTTCAAAAAGGAAAACGAGCACTAACCTCAGTTATACCGCTTGGGGTTGTTGGGCTTGCCCGGCGTCGCGCTTGAGTTTGCCGTGATGTACCAGTCCGCCGCCTGATGTGAATCGTAGCCGACGGTCTCGTCGCGGCAGATGGTCCGCGTAAGGGTCGTTCCGGTTGACTGCATGGCATCGGCAGGGCCGCAGATTTTTCCGTCGCGGCTCTTCCACGATCCCGCCCTGAAAAGAAATTCCGCAGCCTCGGCAAAGTAATCCTTGTTCCACCAGGGATCGGCGCTTTCGGAGATCATCACCGCATCGACCACGGAATCGTCCTGATCGAGCAGATAGATGATGTCGGTTTTGTGGAGCAGCTTTGCCGATCCGGGAATCCAGATGTCCCTTGCCGTGGGAGACGAGTCCATGCCGCCGGATTCTTCCAGGTTGCTGCCCAGTTCGTCGCGGTTGCTGTCCTCCGTCGTCCGCAGGTGCAGCGTGATGTACTCCCCGCTTGCCACCTCCACCGGCGGAAACTCGTACACCAGCGGGGCCTTGTAGTTGCCCGCGATAAATACCCGCAGCGCGCCCAGGTTTCCCGCCGCGAATGTCTTTAGCTCGATAAATTCGCAGCGGGGTTTTGAGTACTCCGTTCGCAGCTCGTTGATTCGCATCGGCGGGATCCGGCCGTTTCGGGTACGCAGCGGGACAAGCACGTTGATGGTGTTGCCCTTGTCGTCCTCGGCGAGGAGGTCGGCGGTGATCCGCTGCCCCGGTCCCGGCCCCCCGCTGAAGTTCACCCGCACGGTGCTGCCGTCTTCCACAGCTTCCACTGCCAGCGGCGGGCTGAAGTGCAGCGACGTTACCGCTACCGGGCGGGAAAACAGGAAGTTAATCTCCGTTTCCGACACCGCCTTGCAGGAAAGGAACACCGGCGCCTGGGAACTTTTTCCCAGCACAATCGCCGCCGCCTCCGAGCTTCCGGTGGCGCAGGAACAGGCCATGCAGGCGAGACCAAGGACGCCTGCCAGAACAAAATGGAAATGTTTCATAGTAATCTCCTTACCCTCTATATGGCGCAATGTTGCGATTTGCTTTAATATTCGCTAAACTTTTTTTATGAAAGAATCGGAGGCTGTCCGCCTTGATCTTCGCGCCCCGCTGGAATATGCCGAAAATGCCGGGCTTGACCCGTTCGTCAACACAGCAGGGGAGGGCGAGGCCTCGCGGGAATTGCTGTTTTGTTTTGAGGTAGATGGAGAGCAGGCGGGGCGCATCGACCCGGAGGCGGAGCGCTTTCTGGGGGAACTTGTCTTTTCCGGCATGGCGGACGCAGAACAGGGCGATGCACAGCCTAACACCCTGATCCTGCCCGCCGGCCTGTACCTGTTTGCCCAGCGGCGGCGTTTTCTCGGGCGGGATGAATGTATCGGCCTGGCGATGGAGCAGCAAAAAGACGGGCTGTGGGAACGGCACCGGCTGGACAGCCGCCTGTACATCCGCCGCCTGTTTGAAGACTCAAGCGAAGTGACTCAGATTTTCAGGCCCCTGGCACATCCGCGCCGAGGCGGGGCTTAATCTTTTTCTTTAAGCAGCGCGTCGTTATTCAGCACCTTGAAAGATACCGCTTTGGGGGACATCACGTCGCGCACAACGATGCCTTCTTTATCCAGGCCGCTCTGATATTTGCCCTTTGCTTTTTCAAGCAGCTGATCAAGTGAATAGTCAAAATGATCCCCTCGCTCTTCAAGCGGGACAACGGAAAGGCCCAAATCGGCGCACAGCCTGCATGCGTCATCGTATGAGAGATACCGCTGGGCATCCCAGTCTTTGACATCGAACACATACCATTCCGTTTTTGTTAGGCGCAATTTATTTTTTTGAATTCCCGGCCCGCATATTTCGCCGGTCAAAACCAGATTCTTTCCCAACTGTGCAAGTTTTTCTTTAAGGCTGTACAGATAAACCGGCGACCAGTACAGGGCGGTTTCTTCGTCTTTGATTTCCTTGTTCCTGCTGCAACACCCGATCTTTCCGTCAATAAAATAAACAATTCCCGAAGTGCCGTCCATCTTGGTGGTGATGTAGTAGGGCTTGTCTTTGAGCTGGTCGAGCAGTTCAAGGGCGGATTGCAGGCGGATTTCGTCGGAAGCGGGAATCCCATGCGGACGTTCGCCGATAATGGTTCCCCCCGCATTGGCGGTTTCGGGAATGTACCATTTTTTTACATTGAGTATTTCGGTGACATCCGCGCCCTCGCCGCAGCCTGCAAGTTCGGGAAATTTCGCAAGCGGCAGCAGCAAGCCCTGCGACAACTGACCGCGC
>WRJO01000096.1 GCA_009778545.1 Treponema sp.
CATCTCCCCTTCGGCGGCCTTGCCGGCAATGTCGGGATGCAGCCGCTTGGCCTTTTCCCGAAACGCCTTTTTTATTTCACCCGCCGAAGCGCCCCGTTCAACGCCCAGCAATCCGTAGTAATTATTCATTATCGCAGAATTATTATAACAGGGACTGGGGGCTAGGGACTAGGGACTGGGGACTGGGGTCATTCATTGCTCATTTCTCATTGTTCATTGTCAATTGTTCATTGTTTCGCTATACTTACCTCATGAAGCGACTATCCCTGATAACACTCACCGTTTTGATTTGCCTTTCCGCATGCGCTACGGCGAGGGTGAATATTCCCGAAGAACTCAGTCCGGCGGAGATTATCCAGCGGGCGCAGGAAGCGTCTGACCGGAACCGGTACAACCAGGCGCTGCAATATTACGAAGCGCTGCTTGAGCGGTACAGCACCTACATCGATCTGGTCTGTGCGGCGGAATACGAAATCGCCTTTATCCATTATAAGCAGAAAAAATACTCCATGGCAAAAGATGGGTTTTACGCCCTGTTGGAACGCTACGAAGGCCCCGATGCCGAACTGCTTCCCCAGGAATTCAAGCTGCTGTCAAACAAAGTCCTGGAACGGATCAGCGAAAAAGAAAACCAGCGCACATTCCCATTCTTCCGCCGCGCTGAATCGTGATTTATTCCCTAATTCCACACAGAGGCACAGAGGCGCAAAGGCACGGAAGTTCCGTCCGAGAGTCTAATTCCTCCGTGCCTCCGTGCCTCCGTGAGAGAAAATAGCAAATTATGCTACTCAGGTAGAATTATCGCGTGGACTTTTATTGAACGTTCCAACACTGCTTTTTCGACCATCTGCTTCGTAATTTTGCCTCGGGGACGGGGATGGGGCGGCGCGTCGCCGATGAGGATCATCAGCCGCGATTCCGCTTCCCAGGGGAATTTGACCGCGCCGTCGTACAGGGCTTCGTAGACCGCTTCGGGAATGTCGCCGCCGCCGCCTACGCGGAAGCTGTTAATGTTCCGCTGAAACACGTTAAAATCCGTAGTAAAGGGAATCACCCTGGTAAGAAAATCATCGTAATAATCTTTAAATAAAACCATGCCTATTCTGAATGACGCGAAATCATCAAGAAGCTCCTTTACCATGGGGACAAGCCGGGCGCGCACCTCGTCGATGTAAGGCTTCATCGAACCGGTGGCATCATGGCAGATAACAATGTCAACGTCTTTGTCTTTTTCATTTTTGAGAATCTCTTCGATGTGATCAACCAAATCGGAAGGGCCAAGAGAGTAAATCACGTTTTCTCCGGCTATCTCTGAAAAAGCCTTTACCGTTTCTTCCATGTAGGAGACAGCTTCCGTCTCCTTCCGTGGCTCCTGCGTTACCCGGAGAATAAAGGGATTGTCCATGAACGCGCCCCGGTAGTCGGCATACGCATAGTAAAACGCGCGGATGTTAAGGTACGTCCCGTCGCCAACCTGCACCTCGCCATTCCTGCCGCCCTCGTAGCCGTACAGCAGCACATAGGGTATGTAGATATGGTACGCCCACCCCAGGCCGGGATGCCGCACGGGGGTGGAAGAAACCAGCGAATAAATGCGGCTTTCAGCGGATATGGGAATACCGTTGATAAGGCGGATCTCGCTGCCGTTAATGTCGTTCTTCTCGGCGGCACGGTACGCGTAGTTTTCGGCACGGAACGAGGGATCCCTGGTGGATTCGGTGAGCAGCACCGAGGAAATGTCGGGTTTCCAGCGGATAAAGAGGTGGTAGCCGCCGTCGGGGCGCAGTTCAATCCGCAGATCATCGGGGGAAAGGCTCAGGTCCTGAGCGCACAGATACGATGCCGGCAGCAGGGCGCAGACAATAAACGCCGCCGCCCGGAAAAAATACTTTCCCATATCTGTAATTATCGGGCTGGAGTGTGCTATAATGAACCTATGAGATCACAAAGAGAAAACGCGCTTGACAACAAGCTGATGGAAACAGTTGAGGCTTTCAGCCTTTCGGGAAAAGCAGAGGCCACATTGCGGCTTCTTCTGATGGATGAAGAACTGCAGGTTGCCCAGGAATATGCAAACACCGTCTCGATTGTCAGACTGGGATATAACGATCACGGGCCGGTACACATGAGGACCGTCGCCATGAACTCAATGATAATGCTTCGGCTGCTGCGGCAGGCCGGGGTTAAAACAAGCCTGGAAAAAGATGGCTGCGGCGACTTTGAAGACAGCCTGGCAGCAACGATCTGTGCTTCGATGCTGCACGATCTGGGCATGGGCGTCGGGCGGCAGGACCACGAACTGCACAGCGCCTATCTTGCCATGCCCACCATCGACCGCATCCTTGCGGAAGTGTACCAGACAGACCTACAGAAGCGGGTGATGATACGCGCCCTGGCTGTCGAGGGCATTACCGGCCACATGGGAGCGCGGACGATCCATTCACTGGAAGCGGGCGTGGTGCAGGTTGCAGACGGCTGCGACATGACCAAGGGCCGGGCACGGATCCCCATCGCCCTGGGGCTGGCGCCAAAAATAGGGCACATCCACCAGTTCTCTGCCAATTCCATCGAGGAAGTCCACATCAACGCCGGCCAGGAAAAGCCCATACGGGTCGACGTGTTCATGGCCAACGAATCGGGCTTTTTCCAGGTTGAAGAGGTACTGCTGAAAAAAATCGCCGGCAGCACGGCGAAGATGCACATTGAGCTATACGCCCAGGTACGCGACGAAGAAGCCCGGCAGTATTTGTAGGTTGATACCCTAATTTCACGCCAAGGCGCAGAGAATTTATTCGCAATTTCCACGCAGAGGCGCAGAGGCGCAGAGATGCCAAAGAGAGAGCACAGCGTCAAGCTGTGTCCATATAAAAAGGGCAGCACGGCAAGAGCCCCCAAAAAGCCTCTGTTACCAAAAATGCGGGCTTGCTTTAGCAAGACCAGCGGGCGAAATAAAATATGGTTCGTTATTCGGACAACAACAGCGCTCCCCGAATTGCGCCCCGATACTTCGAAATCCAACCCCAGATCCACGATCCACGATCCCCACTCCCTAATCCCCGATCCCCAGTCCCTATCCCCCCCCCTACTCCCTACTCCCTCCCTACTCCCTCCCTACTTCTTCCCTATTACCTTTGCGCCCTCTGCGCCTCTGCGCCTCTGCGTGAGAATACTCAGGATTAATCACTGCGCCTCTGCGTGTGAATATTCAGGATTAATCTCCGCGCCTCTGCGTGTGAATATTGGAAAAAAATTCCACCTCACCCCGCAGCAAATTCGCGGTTTCTTCGTCGTCGCGGCCGGCCATGATTTTCTTTGCGCCGGGCAGCGAGGCGAAGAACGTGATCTGGCGCTTGGCGTAGCGGCGGCTGTTTTGGGCGACAAGGGCCTGAACGCCGGCAATGTCCTGCGAGAGGCGGTATTCCTCGCCGTCTTGCACAAAAAATTCCCGGTAGCCGATGGCCCGCAGTCCGGGATCGCGGGGGGTGTAGCCGGCTTCGTGCAGGCGGCGTACTTCATCGGGCAGCCCGCTGGCAAACATCGCAGCGCAGCGTTCGTCAACGCGGCGGTAGAGTTCCTCGCGGGAGCGGAACAGGCCGGCGGTAAGGAAGCGGTATTGGGGGCGGGGCGGGCCGGTAACGCTGTACGAGCTGAGGGGCCGGCCGGACAGGCGCTGCACTTCCAGCGCCCGTAAAAGGCGGTATTCGTCGTTGATGTGAATCTTCTCCGCACTCGGCGGATCGCAGCGGGCAAGTTCTTCCATCAGGGCGGCGGCGCCTTTTTCCTTCAGTTCGAGTTTGAGCGTTTCGCGGATGCCCGCATCAGAAGGAGGCGCTTCGGGCAGTCCGGCGATAAAATTTTTCAGGTAGAAGCCGGTGCCGCCGGATACAACAGGCAGCGCCCCCCGCTGTGCGATACCGGCGATGGCCTCGTCGGCAAGGCGGACAAAATCCCCGGCGGTAAACTGTTCGGCGGGGCTGCGTATGTCGATCAGGTGGTGGGCAAGCTGTGCCCGTTCTTCCGCCGTTGGCTTTGCCGTGCCGATGTCCATGCCCCGGTAGACCTGCATGGAATCCGCCGAGACAATTTCGGCATCGCAGAGCTTTGAGCCGCCCGGCCCGAACAGGCGCAGCAGCACGCTGGTTTTTCCCGAAGCGGTGGGGCCGAAGAGGACGAAAACAGGGATGGGCTGCGAAGTTCCCGGTGCGGACAAACGATCTATTCGTTTTCCATGCGGAATTCAACTTCCCCCGAAAAGACCTCGTTAGCGGCAAGGGTTACCATCTTGCCTTCGAAATCTTCTTTTTCTTCCTTGTCCAGCAGCATGGTAAGCTGGTAGGAACGGCGGGAAGCCGCTGCGGTAATCTCGTACATATTCTTATTGTATTCGATGAGTTTTTTGAGCGGAAACGTCATAATGGGGACAGTATACAAAAAACGCCAAACAATGTAAAGCTGTCATAGTGGAAATTTCTGACGAGAAAACCGCAGTACAGGCACAGATGCTTGCCAACCGGCTGAAAAAAAGGTACCGCCACCTGCATAAATGGGCAAAACGTTCGGGCTTTGACGCGTTCAGGCTGTACGACCGCGACATTCCCGAAATCCCGCTTGTTTTGGATATATATGACGACGCGGTTTCCGGCGCGCTGTACAAACGCCCCTACGAAAAGGACGAGGGCGAAGAAGACCGGTGGATCGCCGCGATGGGGAACGCTGCGGCGCAGAGCCTCGGCCTGGAGCGGGACAACGTCGTCATCAAGCGGCGGCAGCGGCAAAAAGGAACCGCCCAGTACGAAAAAATCGCATCCCAGGTTTTAACCCGCATAATCGGCGAGGGGAACCTGCGATTCAGGGTAAACCTGTCCGACTACCTGGACACCGGCCTCTTTCTCGACCGCCGCGCCATGCGTTCGATGGTCCGAGCCGCCGCACCCGGCAGGCAGGTGCTGAACCTTTTTTGCTACACCGCCTCCTTTTCCGTATACGCGGCGGCAGGAGGCGCAGCGCTTACCGACTCGGTTGACCTTTCCAACACCTACCTTGATTGGGCGCGGGAAAACTTCGCCCTAAACGGCTGCACGGCGGAAGTACTGCGTATGGAAGATTTTTTCGCCCGGGCAGAAAACCCAGGCGCTAGCCGTCACAGCCTGATCCGCGCCGACGTACCGGCATTTCTGCGCGCGGCGGCATCGGCCCGGCGGCGCTGGGACATGATCATCCTGGACCCGCCGGCCTTTTCCAATTCGACAATGGCCCGCGCCGACTTCGACCTTCAGCGGGATATGCAGGAACTGCTGGCAAACTGCCTGTCTTTGCTCGCCGAGGGCGGCAAACTCTGGTTCAGCGCCAGCGCCCGCTCCTTCAAAACAAGCGCCGCCGCCATAGAAGCATCGCTGGCAGATCGATTCGCGGGCATCAAGGTTTGTGACATCAGCGAAAAATTGGTAGACGAAGATTTCCGCGGCAAAAAACCGCCAAGAACATTTATTGTAGAATGACTCTCACGGAGGCACGGAGGCACGGAAGATGGCGCGTCGCCTGTGAACAGCGCACACCCATCCTTGACTCCTGATATCCGTAAGCTTTCTATAGGGGGGAGAACCCTCGGACAAAACTCTGTGCCTCTGTGCCTCTGTGTGAAAAAATAGGGATAAATTCTCTTCACCGTTGCGTGAGGTCTTTGTCGGAACTATTCTTTGATGTTGTATTTCCTGCGGAAGCGTTCGATGCGGCCGGCGGTGTCTACGAGTTTCTGCTTGCCAGTGAAGAACGGGTGGCAGGCGGAACAAATTTCCACCTTGAGGCCCTTAACGGTAGAACGGGTTTCAATAACATTCCCGCAGGCGCAGGAAATCGTGGTCATCTCGTACTTGGGATGTATCTTCTCTTTCATGGTATCCTCTTTCGTCAATCAGTCCATTCCGGCGGTGCCCGTGTTCATGGAACGCAGGAACGCTTCATTATTCTTGCTTTTCTTCATCTTGTCAACCAGCAGCTCGATAATTTCCACATCGTCCATGGGGTTTATTACCTTGCGGAGTATCCATATCTTCTGGAGTTCTTCCTCGGTAAGGAGCAGTTCCTCCTTGCGGGTTCCCGATTTTTTGATGTTAATCGCCGGGAAGAGGCGGCGG
>WRJO01000097.1 GCA_009778545.1 Treponema sp.
GGCGGATTGGAAAGGAAAAAATCTGCTTTGTCCGCATTGAAGCGGGAACCAACCTTGTCGGCGGGCAGCCGGTATCCATGGACAACCTGCGCGAAGTGTCGCACATCTGCCGCAAGGAGGGCATCAAGCTGATATACGACGCGAGCCTTTTGACCGACAACCTGTATTTTATCAAGATACGCGACCCGCACTACAAAGACACTGAGATTAAGGCCATAACGCGCGAGATTGCTTCGCTTGTTGACGTTGTGTATTTTTCATCCCGCAAGCTGGGCGCGGCGCGCGGCGGCGGCATTCTTACTTCCAACGAGGAACTGTTTATCAAGATGCGCGAGATGGTTCCGTTATACGAAGGTTTTCTGACGTACGGCGGCATGTCGGTGCGCGAGATGGAAGCGATGGCGGTGGGACTGCAGGAATCCATGGACATGGACGTGATCAGCCAGACGCCGATTTTTGTTGAGGCGCTGTGCAAGGAACTTATGGCAAAGGGAATACCCGTTGTAACGCCGCCCGGCGGACTCGGCTGTCACATTGACGCCGCTGAATTTTGTTCGCACATTCCGCAGATCCAATACCGGGCGGGCGCTCTGGCGGCGGCGGTGTTTATCGCGGGCGGCATACGCGGTATGGAACGTGGAACCATGAGCGAACAGCGCAACGAAGACGGCAGTGAGCGCCTTGCGGAGATGGAACTGGTACGGCTCGCTTTCCCCAAGCGCGTGTTTACATTATCGCAGGTAAAATACACCGCCGACCGCATAGCGTGGCTGTATAAAAACCGCAGCCTTATCGGCGGGCTTGAGTTTGTTGAAGAGCCAAAGGTGCTGCGTTTCTTTTTTGGCCGCCTTAAGCCGGTGAACAACTGGCCGGAACTGCTGGTACAACAATTCCGCGCCGATTTTGGCGACAGCTTGTAATTTCCTGACACAAACTTCATAATATTATTATGAAGTTTCTGGAACGTAAAAATGTTGTTATCTCGGTACGCCGGTATCTTGTTGACGCTACCGGCGCGATGGCGCTCGGCTTGTTTTCATCCCTGCTGGTTGGTGTAATTATACAGACTGCCGGTGATCTTACCGGTTTGCAATTTTTGATAAATTTCGGGAAGATTGCGCAGAAAGCCATGGGGCCGGCCATTTGTATCGCGATAGCATTCGGGCTGAAAGCGCCGCCGCTGGTTATTTTCTCGTCTGCCGCTGTGGGAATTGCGGCGGTAGAAGCGGGAGGCGGACCTGCTGGCTGTTATATTGCCGCTTTGCTGTCGGTAGAACTGGGAAAGATTGTATCCAAAGAAACAAAGGTCGATATCATTGTTACCCCGGCCGTAACTCTTTTATCGGGAGTGGCGGCGGCGCTTTTTATCGGACCGCATATCGGCTCTTTTATGACATGGCTTGGTTCCGTTATCGAAAGGGCGACCCTGCTCCAGCCGTTCCCGATGGGAATTGCCGTCTCGGTGTTGATGGGGCTGATTCTTACCGCTCCCATATCCAGCGCGGCAATTGCCCTTATGCTGAACCTTGGCGGCCTTGCAGCAGGGGCCGCTACCGTCGGATGCTGCGCGCAGATGGTCGGGTTCGCGGTGATAAGTTTCCGGGATAACGGTGTTTCGGGGCTTGTGGCGCAGGGGCTTGGCACTTCGATGCTGCAGGTGCCGAACATTGTCCGCAACCCGCTGATTTTAATTCCGCCGACTCTTGCCGCGGCAATCCTTGGTCCGGTTGCAACAATGCTCCTGCCGATGGAAAATGTTCCCATAGGCGCGGGCATGGGAAGCTGCGGGTTTGTCGGTCAGATTGGTACAATAAACGCGATGGGAATGAGTGCGGCGGTGATCATTAAAATTGCCCTTTTGCACTTTTTGCTTCCCGCTATCTTGAGTCTGTTGACAGCAAAATTCATGTTTGCCAAAGGCTGGATAAAACCTGGCGACATGAAACTGAACGAAGGCTGATTAAACGCTGTACTGTTACCGCCCCGGCTGCTTCTCGAAGTGGGAAAATTCCATGCTGAAACCGGCGCGTCCCTGGCTGACGCTGCGCAGGGCGGTCATAAAGCCGAACATCTGCGCCATGGGGGCCTGGGCCTTGATCTCGTCGGCGCCGGCCTTGGCGTCCATGCACAGGACGTGGCCGCCCCGCTGCGTCACCAGGCTCATCACCTCGCCGACAAATTCGTGGGGGCTGCCAAGGTTTACCGCCATTATCGGCTCCAGCATGATCGGGGCGGCGGCGCGGCAGGCTTCGTCAAAGGCCATGCTGGCGCAGGCTTCAAAGGCAAACTCCGAACCAGTCAGTTCCGAATAGCGAATCTCCGTGACCGTCGCAACGATGTCGATGCAGGGATATCCCATAACGATGCCTGAGGCAAATGCCCCTTCGATCCCCCGCTGTACCGCGCCGAAAATCGCGTCGGGAATTTCGCTTCTGCCTTTAACCGCGCAGACGTACCGGTTCCCCGATCCCCGCTGCGCCGGTTCCACTTTCAGCGTCAGAGCGGCGGCGTTTTCCTTGCCGGCGATCACGCGGGTGAAATGCCCGCTGTACTCAAACGCCCTGCTGATCGATTCGCGGTAGGTGACCTGCGGCTTGCCCACCTTCGCACTCATGTTAAAGTCTTTAATTACCCGCGTCACCAGCACATCGAGGTGCAGCTCGCCCATGCCGGAGATGATAAGCTGGCCGGTTTCCTCGTTTTCCCTGGTGGTAAAAGTGGGGTCTTCCTTTGAAAGGATCGCGAGTATGTCCTTGAGCTTGTCCTGATCGGAAATGGTTTTCGGCTCAATGGAAACGGATACGACCGGCTCGGGGAACTGCATCCTTTCCAGCAGCACCGGCCAGCCTTCGCCGCCCACGGTGTCGCCGGTCTGCGCCAGCTTCATCCCGATGACCACGCCGATGTCCCCCGCGTGCAGTTCGTCCAGCGGGTCGCTCTTGTTGGAGTGCATCCTTAAAATGCGGTTGGCGCGTTCCCGCTTTTTTTTGCCGATGTTGAACACCGCGCTGCCGCTTTTGAGCGAGCCGGAGTACATCCGCACATAGCAGAGGCTTCCCGCCTCGCGGTCGTTCTGGATTTTAAACACGAGTCCCAGCGGCGGGGCTTTGGGGTCGCAGGGTATGCTGATTTCGTCGTCTTTTTTCAGATGATGTCCCACGGCGGGGACGGCTTCGTCGGGCGCGGGGAGGAAATCGACAATCGCGTCAATCAGCGGCTGGACGCCCATGTTGCGGCGCGAAGCACCGGCAAACACGGGGAATATGTGGCGCTGCAAAACCGCCCTGCGAAGCTCGGCGCGGATAAGGGCGGCGTCCAGTTCTTCGCCGGCAAGGTACTTTTCGGTAACGGCGTCGGAAACGCTGGAAAGCGCATCGATAAGTTTTTCCCGCCATTCCTTTGCCTGCGCCGCACGTACGTCCGCCACCGGCGAAAATGCCAGTTCCTCGCCCTCCGCTCCTTCCCAGCGGATCTCCCTCATTTCAATCAGATCGATAACGCCTTCAAAACTTCCCTCTTTTCCGATGGGAATTTGCAGGGCGACCGCGTTAACGCCGAGTTTTTTCCGCACGTCATCCAGGACAAAATAAAAATCCGCGCCTACCCGGTCCATCTTGTTCACATAACCCAGGCAGGGAACATGGTAGCGCTGCGCCTGCCGCCACACCGTTTCGGTCTGCGGTTCCACGCCGCGCACCGCGTCAAAAATGGCAATAGCCCCGTCCAGCACCCGCAGCGACCTTTCCACCTCGGCGGTAAAATCAACGTGGCCGGGCGTGTCGATAATGTTGATCTGGTGCTTTTTCCAGTACGTCGTAGTCGCCGCGCTCTGGATCGTAATGCCCCGCTGCTGCTCCTGCTCCATCCAGTCCATGATCGCCTCGCCGTCGTCCACCTCGCCAATCCGGTGGCTTTTGCCGGTGTAAAAGAGAATCCGCTCGGTAGTAGTAGTCTTACCGGCATCAATGTGCGCCATGATGCCGATATTCCGCATGGTATGAAGCATTGGCTTATTCTAGCTGATTCAGGCTCCTCTGGCAACAACACCGCATTTTTGGTATCGTAAACCATGAATGAACGACTGAGTTCCCTGCTGAAAAGATTCGATGAACTGACCCTGGTGATACAGGACCCCGATCTGACCAAAGACCAGAACCGCTACCGCGACACCATGAAGGAATATTCGTTCCTCAGCGAAATCGCCGCCCTCCACAACGAAACCCAAGGGCTGACCAAACAGCTTGAGGACGCGAAGGCGCTCGCCCAGGAAGAAAAAGACCCCGAGATGAAAGAGCTTGCAAAAGAGGAACTGCGCGAACTGGAAATAAAATTGCAGGACTGCGAGGACAAATTAAAATTTTTATTAATCCCCAGAGACCCCCTGGATGAAAAGAACATCATCATGGAGATACGCGCCGGAACCGGCGGCGAAGAAGCGGCGCTGTTCGCCTCCGACCTGTACCGCCTGTACTCCCGCTTTGCCGAAACCAGGGGCTGGAAATTCGAGATAATGAATTCCAACGATACCGAACTGGGCGGAATAAAGGAAATTGTTTTTTCGATCAGCGGCAATAACGTGTACGAAAACCTCCGCTACGAGTCCGGCGTTCACCGGGTGCAGCGTGTTCCGGCGACCGAAGCCTCCGGCAGAATCCACACGTCGGCGGTAACGGTGGCGGTGCTGCCCGAAGCGGACGAAACCGAAATCGACATCAAGCCGGACGACCTCCGAATCGACGTAATGCGTGCCGGCGGCCCCGGAGGCCAGTGCGTCAACACTACCGATTCCGCCGTGCGGATCACCCACCTTCCCTCCGGCATTACCGTCCACTGCCAGGACGAAAAAAGCCAGATAAAAAACAAAGCCAAAGCGATGCGGATCCTGCGGGCGCGCATCTACGAAATGGAAGAAGCCAAAGCCGCCGCCGAACGCGCCGAAGCCCGCAAAACCCAAGTTGGCTCCGGCGACCGTTCAGAGCGTATTAGAACCTACAACTTCCCCCAGAACCGCCTCACCGATCACCGTATCAACCTGACCCTGTACAAACTCGACCTGATAATGCAGGGCGATGTCGGCGAACTCTTCGACGCATTGAAGTTGTCAGCGAGAGAAGAACTGCTGCGGACAACCAGCTCCGAAGTCGCATGATGAATTTTTCGGAAATTCCTCACACGGAGGCGCGGAGGCGCGGAGGGCTGGGCGAATTTCGTAAGTACTGCGTAATCTTTCAAATCTTCTTCTTTTCTTTTTTCTTTGTATTTTCTTTTTGTTCTCCGTGTTCTTTGTGCCTCCGTGCCTCTGTGAGAGATATTATCAATGAATATCCGTGAAGCGCTTGCCGAGGGTGGCGGCGCACTTGCAGCGGCGGGCATTGAAAGCGCAGGTCTGGACGCTTCGCTGCTGCTTGCCGAAGTTCTCGGTGTCAGCCGTTCCTCGCTTATCGCCGCCGGTTCCGATCCGCTGGCGGAAACGTCAATCGCAGCGTTTCGCGGCCTCATAGAGCGGCGGCTTGCCGGGGAATGTGCCGCCTACATCATCGGCAGGAAAGAATTTTACGGTCTGGAATTTTTGGTAACCCCTGCCGTCCTCGTCCCCCGGCCCGACACGGAAACGCTGGTGGAAACAGCGATGGAAGTGATTAGTGGTCAGTGGGTAGTGAATAGTGAATCTTGCGGCTCGAAGAACAGGGCAACTAGCGATAATCAGCCGCTGCGGGTGTTGGACCTGTGCACAGGGTCGGGCGCGGTGGCTATCGCGCTGAAACACACCATGCCTGAACTTGAAGTGTGGGCATCCGACATTTCCGCCGAAGCCCTCGAAGTAGCCAAAACCAACGCCGCCCGCCTCTTGTCGCCGGAATCAATCCACTTCTGCCATGGCGATCTTTTTGAAGCACTACCAAACACAGATAACAAACAACACTCCCCACTCCCCACTCCCTACTCCCCAGTCCCCAGTCCCCAGTCCCCAGTCCCCCTAATCTTAAGCAACCCCCCCTACATTCCCACGGCGGAAATTGCGGGGCTTTCGGCGGAAGTCCGC
>WRJO01000098.1 GCA_009778545.1 Treponema sp.
CACTGGCGGTAGGAAAGGACCTAAAGTGGGATCCCGCGCGGGTGAACGTTAACGGCGGCGCAATTGCCCTGGGGCATCCCGTGGGAGCGTCCGGCACGAGGATCCTCGTGACACTGCTCTACGAACTTGCCCGGCGAAAAGCCAAAAAGGGCCTTGCAACCCTCTGCGTAGGCGGCGGCATGGGAGTCGCCGCAGCGGTGGAAGCACTGTAAGATTCTGTTAGCTGCAATAGGGGCTGTCCTGTCCGGCATTGACCGGGCGGGACAGCCCTTTTTTTTATTTCCCGCGGTTTATCCTGCGGCCGGCCAGTAAACCAATGCCAAGCGTCAGTACATTTCCGGCGGTTCCCAGGAAGAGGGGATCGACATTCGGCGGAAGGAAAAATTTACCCAGCAGCACCAGGGCTGTCGCCAGGATCATGGAGGCCAGTACATAAACCGGCGGAATTTTTCCGGGGAGAAACAGGGCTGCACATATCGGGCCGAAAGCGCCGGCGCCGCGCAGACCCATCGATAAGAGGCTCCATCCCATAATCAAGGAACCGGTATTTACCGACGCGAGCGCGGCGGCAATGATGAGGATAAGTACAATGGAAAAACGGTTTACAAACAGTTCCTGCCGGTCATTTGCTTCTTTATTTATGTAAACCTTGTATACGTCCGTCGAAATCATGGCGCTTATCCCCAGGCTCATGCCGGCGCCTGTTCCAACGACAGTTACAAGCATGGTTGCCAGAATTATTCCCGCAAACAACGGAGGCATTTTCTCAAGAATAAAAAGGGGCAGAGCCATGGCAGGAATAATATCCGGGTAATTAAGTTTCATATAATAACCGACAAGTATGCCGCCAATACTGGAAAGCGGTATAATAATTGCGCTTATCAGAATGCCGTTCTTTGCTATCCGAAGCGTGCGCGACATCATTATAACCTGTAGATACACCTGGGTTGTTAAAATACCCAAAATGAGGGAAAGCCCCGCTCCCCCGTCTACCGCGACACCCCTTGCAAAAAGATTAAAATACCTCTGCGGAGGGAGAGCGGCGGTAAATGCCCGAAACCCGCCCTGAAGGTACAGGGCAAGTACGCCGCAGACAGTAATGGCGGTATACAAAAGGATTGTCTTTGCGATACCCACATAACCCGCGCCCCATATACCGCCGAATACAACATAAACAAAAATAAGGGCAACAACAATAAACATGGCGATAAAGGAGTTGAAATGACTAACCGCCGTAATAAGGGCTATGCCCGAGAGAATCTGGGCGACAACGCTCAGAAAACTTCCCACGGAATTGAGAATTGTCGCAGCAATGCCGGCTTTTTCGCCGTATTCCCTGGCGATGATCTGAGCCAGGGTAGTGTAATCGTTTTTATACAGAGATTCGCAAAAGAAAAACAAAAGAACCAGCGAACCTAGACAGCAGCCCAGTGTGAACCACCATGCGGATAGTCCGTAATGAAAAGCCAGTTGCGATGTTCCAATCGTACAGGAGCCTCCGACAATTGTTCCGACAATGGCGCCAACCACAAGACCTGTACCGGATCTTCGCCCGCCGTAATTAAAATCGTCGGCGCTTTTTACTTTCTTTCCGGAATAAAGCCCGACAACAGTGATCAGCAAAAAGACTAAAAGTGCGCCGGCATAATGCAAACCTGTTAGTGCCAAATAATCATCCCTCAGGAAAAGTATACCCGGTTATAAAAAGCATGGGAACATCCAGTCATTGAACAGGCACCAACAATGCAGATTGATTATCGGAAATTTCTTAATTGCCTTCTATAATGTATGGGTGTATAATATACTATCAGTATATACCAAGGAGGCCTAAGATGTTCAAAAAAATCACTAACGCAAGTGTTACGCTGGTTCAGCGTTTCCTGCCCGATCCCTTCATCTTCTGTATTATCTTAACGATAATAACCTTTGTGGCAGCCATGCCTCTGACAGGACAGGGGCCGCTTACCATGGTTATGCACTGGGGAAACGGGGTGTGGGTGCTGTTAACCTTCTCCATGCAAATGGCGCTGGTTCTGGTTCTCGGTTCGGCGATGGCAAACTCCCCGCCCATGAAGAAGCTGCTGAAAACGCTTGCTTCAATTCCCAAAACGGCAGGCCAGGCGATTGTGCTGACAACGATAGTCTCTCTGATTGCATGCTGGCTTAACTGGGGTTTCGGGCTTATTGTCGGCGCATTGATTGCAAAAGAAATTTCCAAAACCGGCCTGAAAGTGGACTATCCCCTGATTATCGCTTCTGCCTATACAGGGTTCCTTATTTGGCACGGCGGTTTTTCCGGTTCTATTCCTTTGGGCATTGCCACTGCCCCGGCAGCGGGTGCGGCCGTTGCCAACACCGGCGGGGTATTGACCGAGGCGGTTTCCACAAATCAAACCATTTTTGCATGGTGGAACCTTTTAATCTGCGGCGGCCTGTTTATTCTGCTTCCCATCATAAACACCGCCATGCACCCGAAAGGGAATGATATTAAACTTATCAATCCCGCTTTGTTAACCGAAGAACCGGAACAGGTTTTTTCGGCAAAGACCCCTGCAGAAAAACTTGAAGGAAGCCGCGTTCTTCAATGGATCATGATTGTCCTGGCAGTAGTTTACCTGGTTCGGCGTTTTACATCCCCGAGGTTTTCACTGGACCTTAATATCGTCAACCTGATATTCCTTACCCTGGGCATGATTTTTTACGGAAGACCGATTCTCTATGTGCGTGCCATCGCGAAAGCCGCAAAAGAAGCCGGTCCCATTTTGCTCCAGTTCCCTTTCTACGCGGGTATTCAGGGTCTTATGGTAGGCGTCACGGCGGCGGCGGCAGGGGGTACGGGCTTGAGCCTTGCCGCGGTTATCAGTAATGCCTTTGTCTCGGTATCAACCCAGATTACTTTCCCGCTGTTCTCGTTCCTCTCTGCGGGTATTGTTAACTTCTTTGTCCCCTCCGGCGGCGGCCAGTGGTCGGTTCAGGGACCCATCATGATGCCCGCCGGTCTGGCACTTGGGGTGGACCCTGCGCTTTCGGCCATGTCCATTGCCTGGGGCGATGCCTGGACCAATATGATTCAGCCGTTCTGGGCGCTTCCGGCTCTGGGCGTTGCCGGCCTGGGCGCGCGCAACATCATGGGCTATTGTCTTATGGCATTGCTTGTTTCCGGTATTTTGATTTGCACCGGAATGTTGTGCGCGGGTTTTGTCCTGTACGGTTAATTCTGCAAGAGGCTGTCTTGTCCGGCATTAGGCGGGCAGGACAATTTTGGTCAGCCTAAGGCTGCCCTTTCATTTCCGGTGATCGGCGGGGCGGGCGAAGCGAATTACCGGCTGCTGCTGGTCTTTGCCGGAGAAGGCACAGGCTCTGCGGGCCGCGTCGGCGGGGAGCGTCGCAAAGGAACAGTAGTCCCTCATTTCAATTTCATCTACCAGGCGGCCGGGAACGCCCGCAGCGCGCATCAAAAACGTGGCAATGTCCCGAGGGTGCGCCCCGTGCTGCCGTCCCTGGCCTACATATACCCTGGCGTATTCCTGCGCGCCGCCCGATTCGCGGTACGCCGCCTTGCCCGCCCTGTTTCGCCTGCCGCCGCTTCCGTGCTGCCCGCCGTCAAATGTCGCATGACGGCCGCCTTCCGAAAACGCCCGCCCGCGCCTTCGCTCATCCCTGCCCCTGCCGGCGGCCTTTGCCGTTTCCTTAAAATCATCCTCGGAAAATTCCTTTATCGGGCCGTAACGCGCCGGGTCAAAAAGGTTGCCGTAGCTCAGCGACACCAGCGCCTCGACAGCCCTCTCCGCGCCCAGCCGCTCGATCAACCCCCGGCAAACCTTGGCAAGAAACGGCGAAGCATTTTCTTCAAAATTTTCACGCAGAGGCGCAGAGAACGCGGAATTTTCTTTTTTTTCCTCACGCAGAGGCGCAGAGAACGCGGAGGACGCAGAGGACTGCGAGCCGTTTCCATGTTGCGCGCCCGTCTCCAGAATTTCAGGGTTTAGGATAAGGTTTGGGGTAGTGTCAGGCATTAATACTTCCCCTAATACCTCGCTCTGAGATGCGGAGGAAGACTCTGAGCTTGCAGAGCGCTCATATTCCTCTGCGCCTCTGCGCCTCTGCGTGATAGAATCTGGAATAATGTCTGGAATAATTTCCGGAATAATTTCCGGTTCGCCGAGGGCGGCGACTACGGCGGAGGTTATTCGGCGGCGCAGGGACTTCATCACCGCCTTGACCGAGGGTACTTTAAGCCAGAGAATTCCGCTACCCAGGTTTTTTTCCATCATCCGCGAGAATTGGTGAATCCGGTGACGGTCGCCGGGCGTGGCAAGGCTTATCGCTACGCCGCGCCGGCCCGCCCTGGCAGTCCTGCCGATGCGGTGCAGGTAGGTCTCGCGGTCGTTGGGCAGGTCCCAGTTGATCACATGGCTGAGGAAAGCGATGTCCAGCCCCCGCGCCGCGACATCGGTGGCAACCAGGATTGCCGGTTCGCCCCCCGCCGCCGAGTTGGCCGCGGCAGTCTTGCGAAACCGGAAACGCCGCAGGGTTCGCTCGCGGACCTCCTGACTCAGGTCGCCGTGTATCGCTTCGGCGGGATAGCCCGCCTCGATCAGCCGTCGGGCAAGCTCGTCGGTTTCAACCTTGGTGGCGCAGAAGATAAGTCCGTAAAACTCGGCGGCACTGTCGATGATCCGCCGGAGGGCTTCAAGCTTGTCCTCCCGCTTGACTATCACGCAGTACTGATCCACCAAAGGCTTTTCGTCCTCCGGCGCAGCGTCCACGATTATTTCCACGTCGCCGATGTGCCTGCGGACGACTTTCAAAATCGGGTCGGGCATGGTGGCGGAGAAAAGCGCAACATGCAGGGTACCTCTGGTACCAGTGCCTTTGGCATCGGCATCTTCAGAGCTGCCGCTTTCCCGCCTGCCGTCCTTCACCGCCTGCAGAATCTTTTCAACGTCTTCAAAGAAGCCCATGTCGAGCATCTCGTCAGCTTCGTCGAGGATGAACCAGTCCACCGCCGAAAGGTCCAGGGCCTTGCGTTCCATCAGGTCCATGATCCGGCCGGGAGTTCCCACGACGATTTCCGTTCCCCGCCGCAGATCGAGTATCTGGTTTCGGATGGAAGCGCCGCCATAAACCGCCGTTATCCGGGGGTAATGGCCGGTAACCAGCGAGGCGATCTCCCTTGAGACCTGGAGGGCAAGTTCGCGGGTGGGGGCAAGTATCAGGGCGCGGGGGGCGTGGCCTGCCTGGGTAAGCCGTTCGATAAGTGGGATGCCGAAGGCGGCGGTTTTACCCGTCCCCGTGCGGGCCTTAACGATGCAGTGCCCCTCGTCGGCAAGCAGCCGTGGCAGGGCGATACCCTGTATCGAACTGGGGGCCGTCCAACCCTTGCGGGCGATGGCCTGGAGCATCGTGTCGGACAGACCGAAAGAGGAAAAAGGATGTGCTTCGTCTATTATCATAGTGGGTAGTGGGTAGTGGGTAGTGGATAGTAAATAGTGGTCATGTTCTCAATGTATGGTTTTGTATGAAGCAAGTCAATACGCGAGAGCTAAACTTGCCCAACAACTTATTTGCAAAAACCCCGCCGCAAGCACTAAACTTGACCCGCAATTAGCATGAAAAATCCAACCAGGGGTGGGGCGGCGGGCACCAAAAAAACTGGAGGTGCCTAGGAACAAGCACTGCATCAAGCAGTGTCGATAAAAAAGAATCAGCATGGCAAGAGCCCCAAAAGAACCACTGTAATAACAAAGGCGGGCTTGCGCAGACCGCAAAGCGGTCTGATAGCAACCCAGCGGGCGACCGCCTCCACAGCCCCCTGACCTCTTAATGTTTCCAGTTAAGAGAAACTATCCATAGCCACTATCATTAAGTGGTCAGGCCATAATTCTAGCCCTAGTTTTTGATTTTTTTCACAGGTCTATTACGGCGGGGAGTTCCAGAATTTTTTTGGCGCCCGCCGCCCCACCCCTGGTTGGCCTGTTCCGGTACTGTGCGGGTC
>WRJO01000099.1 GCA_009778545.1 Treponema sp.
ACCAGCGGGGTTTCGGCGTACTGGGGGAAACTCTGGTGAAACCGGCGCGCCTTCTCCGTTTCCGCCTGATTCATAAGGGAGAGGCTTTTGGAACAGTCCGTCGCGGGCATCTCGTTGAGCGCCCATTTTATCGATTCCTTCATCATACCTCCTAAACTATATTTCATTATATCACTGAACTATATTTCAGTCAAGTGATATTTGAAAAAAAACCACATTTTTTTCAAATTCCCTTTAACTTCTAAAAACTTCAGTTTTTAGAAGTTTTCGTACCCCCTGGAGAAAATTGCCTCTGGCTAATTCGTTATATAGTAAGGAATTAGCAATTTTCTCCGAGGAACCTCTGGAAACCCAACCGGGGTTTTCAGAGGTTCCCCTTTTCCTCCAAACCGCGGATATGCAGGTATACCGTGTTCTTGGAAATCCCCAAATCGGCTGAAATGGCCAGCACCGCGTCTTTTAGCCTGAAAATCCCCTGGTGATAGAGAATCGTGACGATTTCCTTGTTTTTCAGGTGTCCCGGAACCGAATCGTCGCTCGCTACGTCGTTTTTGACCTTTTCCAGGGCGCGGGCGATAAGTTCGACCGAATCGCTTGAGAAGTTTTCGGTGATATAGTCCGACTGGGGGACAAGCGAAAAATTCTGTAAAAGGGAACTGAGGGGGCTGTCCAGGTAGAGGTTGATGCACAACAGGCCGATTACCCGTTGTTTTTCTCCATAGATCACGATGGTGGTGGAGCGCACCGGCCTTCCGTATTTGCTTTTGGAGGTATAGCAGACAGACGGCCTGGCAACCTCATCGCTTTGGATCTGTTCCAGAAGGGACAGGGCAAGGTCGGTCATGGGCGCGCCTTCTTTGCGGCCCGAATGGGAACCGTTGATGATCTTTATGACGGAGTGATCATAATCGGTAACATCGTGCAGCACGAACTCGAATGCCTCGCCGAAATAGGCGGCAAGCCCTTCCATGGTTGTTTTGTGCGAGTCGAGGATCTTCCGCTCGGCGGCTGTCAGCGTATATGAAGCGGCTTTTTGCTTTTTCATTTTTCTTTCCCCTTTCGGTAGAACGTTTCCTCCATGGGAAGTTTCGTCCTGTGCTTGCCGTCCTTCGCGTAATAGGCGGCGGCGATGGCGGGTGTTACCGGAATGGTTGCAAGTTCCCCCACGCCTTTAGCTCCATAGACGAGGGGCGAGGGATTTTTCGGTTTGACAAACATTATTTCCATTTGGGGCGACTCGGTCGCCCGGATCAGTCCCAGGGTCCCGTATTTGGCTTTCGGATAACCGCCTTCCATGGGGAAGTCTTCGGTGAGGGCGTAACCCATTCCCATCAGTAGGCCGCCCTCGATCTGGCCTTCGGCGTTTTTCGGATTCACTACCGTGCCGATGTCGTAGGCGGCGACAAGTTTTTCCACCCTGCCTTCGTCGTCGAGGATTGCCAGCGTGGCGGCGTAGCCGTAGGCGACATGGCTTACCGGATTGGGCTTGTCGCTGCCCATGGGATCGGTGACGCCCGAATACTCGCCGCAGAATTCCCGGCCTTCAAGCGCTGTTAAGCGGTCAAGACCGCCACCTTCTTTGTCCAGCGCTTCCTTTAACTGAACCGCCGCCAGCCTGGTCGCCTCACCGGTGAACACCGTCTGACGGGAAGCGGTTGTGGTTCCCGCGTTGGGGGTGCGTAAGGTATCGGGCGGCTCGGCGATGAATTGTCCCGGCGGCAAGCCGGTTGCCTGACAGGCGATTTGGGTCACCACTGCGGCAAGTCCCTGGCCGATACAGGCGGCGCTCGTCCTGATATGGATCATTCCCTGTTCCACCGAAAGCGTACAGCGGCTGATGTCGGGCAGCCCCACGCCAATCCCCGAATTCTTGAAACCGCAGGAGACGCCGACATGCTTGCCTTCGGCAATGGCCTTTTCATAAATGTCCTTTACCGCCAAAAGGCAGGCTTCCAGTTCCACGTCTCCTTCGGCAATTTGTCCGTTGGGCAAAACCTGCCCCGGCCGTATCGCGTTGCGGTAGCGGAACTCCCACGGGCTGATACCAACCATCTCCGCCAGCAGGTTGATGTTGCTTTCCGTGGCGAAACAACTCTGCGGTACGCCGAAACCCCGGAACGCCCCGCCGGGGATGTTGTTGGTGTACACAGCCTTTCCGTCGATATCGATCACCTGGTAGTTATACGGCCCGGCGGCATGGGTGCAGGCCCTTTGCAGAACCGGCCCGCCAAGGCTGCCATACGCGCCGGTGTCGGAAACAATCTCGGCCTTCATCGCGGTGAGTATGCCGTTTTCGTCGCAGCCTGTCGTAAGCTCTATTTCCATGGCGTGCCGCTTGGGGTGAACGTTAATGCTCTCCTGCCGGGAAAGCAGCACCTTTACCGGCTTTTTCAGCACCCATGCGGCAAGGCAGGCGTGGTGCTGGACGCTCATATCTTCCTTGCCGCCGAAGCCGCCGCCCACCAGCATGCCGACGACGTGCAATTTTTCGGGCGGGATTCCTAGCATACGGGAACATTCCCGCTGTTCGTCGTAAATGCTCTGCCCCGCCGAATACAGCAGTAAACCGTCTTCGCCTTCTGGCATGGCGACGGCACATTCCGGTTCCATAAAGGCATGTTCGGTAAAGGGCAGGGAATAATGTTTGCTTACCACATATAAGGACTGTGCCAGCGCATCATTTGCGCCTCCTCGCACCAAATGTTCGTGGGAGAGGATATTGTTTTCTTTACTATGGATAAGCGGAGCGCCGGGAGCCATTGCCATTTGCGGGTCGGTCAGGGGTTCCAGCACCTCATAGTCAATTTTTACGAGCGCCTTTACTTCTTCCAGACATTCCTTGTTCCGGCAGACTGCGAGCGCCAGCGCATCGCCGATAAAGCGGGTGGTTCCCCCCACATCGATCATCACGTCGTAATCGGAAAGAAAGGCCAAATGACCGATTTTGATATTCCCCGGCACGTCTTTGGCGGTCAGCACGACGACGCAATCGGGATGTGCCAGCGCCGCCGAGGGATCGATTTTCAGCACCTTTGCCCGGGGGTGGGCGGAACGGATCGCCGAAGCGTGGAGCATGCCGTCAAATGTCAGGTCGTCGGCGAATTTGCCCGTACCCAGCGTTTTGGGCGCGGCGTCGGGGCGGTGGAGGTTTTCTCCCAAAATGCCGGAAAAATCCCGCTGGGGGACTGGCGCGTTATTGCGAAACAGGCCGGCGGCGATACTAACCGCTTCGATTATTTTCTTATAGCCCGTACAGCGGCAGATATTTGCCCGAAGCGCCTTGCGGATCGCCTCTTCGGCGGGGTTGGGGTCGGTGTCGATGAGCGATTTGGCGCTCAGGACCATGCCGGGAATGCAAAAGCCGCACTGAACCGCGCCGGCTTCTGCAAAGGCGAAGGCGTATACGTCCTTTTCCCGCTGTGACAGCCCCTCCACGGTGACAATCTGCTTGCCTTCGACTTTGCCCAGCGTGGTAACGCAGGAACGAAGCGGCTTTCCGTCTGCCAGCACCGTGCAGGCCCCGCAAGCGCCGGTGCCGCAGCCGTTTTTTACCGCGGTAAGGCGCAGGTCTTCCCTGAGGAAATCAAGGAGTTTCCTTTCGGCTCCTCCTTCCGTCTGGATCCCGTTTACCGAAAAAGCAACCCTTTCGCTCATAACACCTCTTTATTTCAAATGAACAATAATTCATTATACCACTGAATTATTGTGCAGTCAAGCGAAATTTTGCATTTTTTTAAAAATTTCTGACAGGGTGACATGGATACGAAAGGCCTCACGCAGAGGCGCAAAGATGTAATTCGAGAATACACCACGCAGAGGCGCAGAGGCGCAGAGGACGCAGGGAACACCAAAGGCCCGTTGGGGAGGGCGGCGCGGGGCGCGCGCGGGCTGGCAAAAAATTTCTGGGCTTCCCCGCCGGAGGAGACCACGCAGTAAAATCTAAAAATGGGGTACAAAGAATGCTGACCGGCAAGAGGAACTTGATAGCAACAATAAGATTTTGAAATACCGAAAACACGATGCATGAGATTAAGCCGGTCAGGGGCTCCATAGGCGGACTCCCCCAGATTTTTGCCAGCCCGCGCGCGCCCCGCGCCGCCCTCCCCAACGGGTATTTGCGGACAAATTCAATCACTTTTCAAATCCGTCAGCAGTTTCCGGATGTTTTCTTCCGCAAGGCTGTATTCCATGTCCCTGGCGAATGTGCAGATCTCCGCGACTTTTGCGTCGATCTCGTGCTCGTAGTAAACCTGTTCCAGTTCTTTGACGATATCTTCCACCTGGCCGCCCTTGCCCGCCTCACAGGCCTCTATCAGCTTTTTTAGCCTGATAACAAGGGCTATGCGTCCGATCTTCATGCTGGCCGCTTTCAGGCTGGTGCGGATTTTTTCCTTGAGGATGTTAGGCGAAATGGGCTTGACTACAAAATCTACGGCGCCCCTCTTTTTTATTTCGACGATTACGTCGGCAGTTCCCTGGGCGCTGACAATAATTACCGGGATGTGGTACTGGGAATCGTCGTTGTGGACAAATTCCAGAAACTCCATGCCGTCCGTACCGGGCATGTTCATGTCAAGGAGGATCAGGTCGATCTTCGTGGTATTGAGAATCGTCCGGGCGATGTCGGTGTTCTTTGCCAGGCTTACCTCGTAGCTTCCCTCCAGGACGGTCCGAATGGTGTTCAGAATGGTAATGTCGTCGTCAATTGCCAAAATTGTTTTTCTTTTCTCGTTCATAATTTTCTCCTATTTTGTTACAGAGCCTGCAAGGCAGACTCTTCCAGCCTTTCACGAATGGCGTCGTATTCCAGGTCGTCCATCTGATCCCTGATCCAGCCAACCAGCTCGCCGCCCGTTTCGTATTCAAAAGATTCAAGCTGCTTGATGGTCTGTTCCATCGAACCGGCCTGATACTCTTTGGCGGCTTCCAGAAGCTGCGATAGCAGGGCGGGGTCGGGAACGCTTTTTTCCGGTTTTGTTTCCCGGTGTCCGGTTTTGTGCAGCAAATCCCCCAAATCATCGAGCAGCGATTCCATCAATGCGATGAAGGCGCCGTTTCCCGCCGCCACCTCCTCAAGGTTGCCGTCTTTTGCCGCCTTTTCGAGTTTTTCCGCTTCCTTGCCGGCGGCGTTGGCGGAAATGCCGTAGCTGGAACCTTTGATGCCGTGGACGATTATCGCGTACTCGGAAAGGGGGATACCCCCGCCGCCATTATTTGATGGCGGCCGAGATCCAAACGTTCGCAGTTTTTCCAGCAGGGCGGGGGTGTGCAGATGGTACGAGCGGATCAGTTCCAGGTACGCATCTTCGTTTGCGTAGCGTTCAATGCCCTCGGCGAAATCGACGCCGTCCAGCTCAAAATCCTGGAAGATGCTGTCTCGAATCCATGTGTTGAGAATCGAGTCGAGCTGCTTTACGTCGATGGGCTTGGAAATAAAAGCCTGGAACCCCTTTCCCAGAAACATTTCTTCGTTTCCAATGATTGCATTGGCGGTAAGGGCAATCACCGGTACGGTTTTTGCATACTCTGTCCCTATGTCCTCGCGGATAATTTTAGTGGCTTCAATGCCGTCCATTTCGGGCATCATGTGATCCATAAAGATGGCGTCGTATTTTACCTTTTCTTCCCGAACGGCATTAACTGCCTCCCGCCCGCTGTTTACGCAGTCGATCTGCATACCGTAGCGGTTCAGCATGCCCCTTGCTACCTCAAGGTTGGTCGTAACGTCGTCTACCACCAAAACATGGGCATGGGGCATTCTTTTTCGCACTATTTGGTGTTTTTTTCTGTGGTCAATGTCCGAATAATGGAAATTGTTAAGGTTCTTTACAACTTCTTCTCCAATTACCGAGTCGTCAATGTATTGCTGCTTGATCACTACGGTAAAAACGCTGCCCTTGCCGTATTCGCTTTCCACGCTTATGGAACCGCCCATCATCTCGGCAATTTTCCTGGTGATGGACAGCCC
>WRJO01000100.1 GCA_009778545.1 Treponema sp.
CACGCGCTACTGCCCATCAATCGAGGACAAGGTTGTCCGTTTCCCCCAGCGGGAGCGGCACCACATCTTCATCGAGCCGGAGGGGCTGTACACCAACGAGATGTACATGAACGGCGCGTCCAGTTCCCTGCCCGAAGACGTGCAGCGGGATTTTATCCACAGTATCGCTGGCCTTGAAGAGGCACGCATCGTGCGCCCCGCCTATGCCGTAGAATACGATTACCTCGACCCCCTCGACCTGTACCCCAGCCTGGAATCCAAGCGGCTTTCCGGCTTTTTCGCGGCAGGGCAGACCAACGGTTCTTCCGGCTACGAAGAAGCCGCCGCGCAGGGGCTTATGGCCGGCATCAACGCGGCGATGAAACTGCTGGGCCGTCCGCCGCTGTCGCTTGGCCGCGCGGATGCGTACATCGGCGTGCTGATAGACGACCTTACCACGCTGGGGACAAAAGAGCCGTACCGCATGTTTACCAGCCGCGCCGAGCACCGCCTGATGCTCCGCCACGACACCGCCGACAGCCGCCTCACATCCAAAGGCCGCGAAGCCGGGCTTGTCGATGATGCCCGCTGGGATCGGTTTGTCAAAAAGTCAGAAGCGTTAGACGCAATCCAGGAACTGCTCTCTGGGCGAAAGCTCCCCTCCCCTTCGCCGGACGATGCCTTAACCGCCCTGCATTCCCATGCGGGAGAAAGCCTTGAACGCTGCCTTACCGACACAAGAATCACGTTAGACGATGTTATTCCCTTCGCGCCGGAATTGTCAGGGTTTCCCGCCGAATGGCTCGAACGCGCCCGCCTTGACATCCGGTACGCCGGCTACATTGAAAAAGAAAAACGCGCCGCCGCGAAAGCCGGAAAAATGGACGCCATAAAACTCGATCCTACCTTGGACTACAGCGCCATTACCGGCCTGTCTGTAGAGGCAAGGGAAAAACTCAAAACCGTCAAACCCATTACCATCGGCCAGGCGGCGCGAATCCCCGGCATACGCCAGGGCGACATTGCGCTATTGATGGTGTTGGCGGGGAAGAAGTAGATTCCCGGATTCTTCACGCAGAGACGCATTGGACGCAAAGAAGTCGTTATCCTTAAAAATCCCTTTGCAGTTGTGCTTCCAGCGTTAAAATATCCGCCCTCATTCCTCTGGCGGTTTCTCTTGTAATGCGGCCAAGCTCAAACATTTCCTGTATCAGTTCGCGCTCAATGGAAAAGCCCCTTGTTACAAGGGCATGAACAGCGGAATTTTCAGCTTCGCCGAGAGTGCCGGATCTCGCATGGTTTCTTCCCCGGCTCATTATGGACATAAGTTCAAATTCAGCCGCGAATTTTTCCACAGCCGCCGCGTTTTCCGTGTTTTTTATTTCATTGAGTTTTTTAAGCACATACCGCGTGTTTGATTCGATAATAACCACAAAATCAGCGCGATTGGGCATTGCCCCGTTTTTGCGGCGTAACGAAAGCACATGTTTTAAAACACGGAGAAACCGTCTGAAAAAACTTCTTTTATTTATATTTTTGATTCGGTCGTTAAGGATGCCCAGGAAATGCCTCGCCGCAGCCTTATCGACGTTTCCGCTTTCAAGGAGCGCGGCTGTGTTCTCCTTTTCCCACATAAATATTTGTGACCGTAATTCCTTTTCAGTCGGCGTTTCCTTTCGGTGCGGGCCAATGTCGCGTATCGACGTGTTCCGCCTGAGGTAACTGCGGATAACGACATCTGTTGCAAAACTATTTTCTTCTGTAACCTCGCTTTTCAGCCGAAAAATAACACCCTGTATCATTTCGGAATAAGCCGCATGTTCCTCGCCGCTCCGCGTTTCTTCGGATATACGTTTTACAAACAACGGTAAAACAAAGTTGGTAATGAGCATGGAAACAACGATAACCCCGCTTGCCAGCAAAATAATTAAATCCCGCTCGGGAAAAGCCGTGCCGTTATCCAGCAAAAGGGGAATTGACATTACGCTCGCCAGCGTAACAGTACCCCTCGCCCCCGCAAGACTGAAAATAACAGCCGCCTTAACCGCGCCAATCGGGTTGTTGTCCTCCTGATATGTTTTTTTTCGGACTAATAAAATCCACCAGAGAAAACGTAAAACCGAAAATATGACCATCAGTAAAAATATACAGCCTGCAATTTCAAAACCGTTTATGGGAAAAGCGCCCAGGCCGATTGTTTTTAAAATTCCCGGCAACTGCGTACCGAGCATCACAAACACAAGTCCGTTCAGGGTGAATGTCAGAAACTCCCATACGCTGTCCCGCGCAATGTTTAATTTAACGGTTTCGGGGTTAAATTTATCGCGCATAAACGAGTGCGTTATCCCCGATGCAAAAACAGCGAGAATACCGCTTGTATACAGAGCCTCTGCGGTCATATAGATGATGAACGGGGTTAAGACTTCAATTAAGATATGCAGCGTAACGTTTGCCATTCCCAGTGAGCGAATCCCTTTTACAATCGCGTATTTTATCTGCGTAAAGACAATTCCCGCAAACAGACCGCCGATGCCTACCAGGACAAACCGGAGCGATGCCTGTCCAAGGGAAAAACCGCCCGTTGTAACGGCGATAACGGCAAACTGGAAAGAAATAATACCGGAGGCGTCGTTGATAATGGACTCGCCGCTTAATATGCCCATAATTTTACGGGGAACCGCTACGCGCTTTGAAACTGCGTCAACCGCCACATCGTCTGTCGGGCCCAGCGCGCCGATTAGCGCAAAAGCTGCCGCAAGCGGAATGGCGGGTATGAGAAGGTTGGTAAGGTATCCCGCTGCAATTACGGTAAGAAAAACCAAAATAACCGCCGCTCCCAGAATAGGTTTTTTCATATTCCACAGCGTTTTTTTATCAGATGTATAGCTCTCGTGGAAAACAAGCGGCGAAAGAAACAACACAAAAAACAGTTCCGGCTCAAGTTCAAACTCAAAGCCGAACGCGCCGAAAGGAATCAGACAAATAACCATGCCAAGGGCAATTTGCACAAGCGGCGCGGAAAGTGCGGGAAGCAGGCGGTTTATCAGATTGGAAAGAAGCACCGCCCCCAGCATTATCAAAACGAAACCAAAAATGGTCATAAACAGAAAATACCTTTTACAACAATTCCCCGTACTTCCACACAAAGACTTTTTTCATCCCAGTTACCAGAATCATGTAAGCAAGGATTATGCCAATCAGCCAGGGGTAAAACATAAGCGGCAGCCGGGTCATATCCAGTTGCTTTCCGAGCCAGGTATAGGGAATGATTGTGCCTGTGGCAATCCCCAGGGTAGTCAGCAGGGCAAGCTGTCCTGAAGCCCGGCTATGGATAAAGGGAATTCTGGGAGTACGGATCATGTGAATAACCAGGGTTTGGGACCAAAGGGATTCCACAAACCAGCCCGTGTGGAACAAAGCCATAAACAATAACTGCCCGTCATGATTTAAATTTGCCCAGGAGCCGCCGACAATTTGAGGGCAAATATAAAAGAACAATAAAGCATAAGTGGCAATGTCAAAAACCGAGCTTGTCGGGCCTATCCAGAGCATGAACTTGCTGATTGATGAAGCGTCCCATTTGCGGGGTTTGCGGAGGAAATCCAAATCCACGTTATCCCAGGGAATGGCAATGCAGGAAATATCATAAATAAGGTTCAGCACGAGTATCTGAATGGGCAGCATGGGGAGGAACGGCAGAAACGCCGAAGCCGCCAAAACCGAAAACATATTGCCAAAATTGGAACTGGCGGTCATCTTGATGTACTTGATGATGTTGGCGTAAATCTTTCTGCCTTCGACAACGCCTTCTTCCAGTACCATTAAATCCTTTTCCAGCAGAATGATGTTGGCGGATTCCTTGGCGATGTCAACGGCTGTATCAACCGAAACGCCCACGTCGGCCGCCCGCATCGCGGCGGCATCGTTGATGCCGTCTCCCATAAACCCGACGGTGTGGCCGTTATCGCGCAGGGTACTCACAACACGGGCTTTTTGACCGGGCGAAAGTTTTGCGAAAATATCAACATCGTCGACCGCCTTTTTCAGCGCATCATCATTCATGGCTTCGATGTCTGAACCCAAAAGGATATGGTTCGCGTCAAGCCCTACTGTTTTGCATACGGTTCTGGTAACGCTGTCATTATCCCCGGTAAGCACCTTTACCCTTACGCCGTATTCGCCTAACGCCTTAATCGCCGCCCCCGCGCTTTCCTTTGGCGGGTCAAGGAAGGCGAGGTAGCCGATAAAGGTCATTTCGTTTTCGTCGGCGGGAGAAAGCGCCCCGGCAGGAAGGTTGTCGACTTTCTGCGCCAGCCCCAGCACCCTCATTCCCTTTTCGTTAAGGTTACGGCAGTTGGTCATTATATGTTCCCGAAGTTCTCCGCTCAAAAGCTGTGTCTTACCCTGATATTCTGCCGATGTGGATATTGCCAGCATTTCTTCTATAGCGCCCTTGGTGATGAGTTCAACCTTTCCCGATGCATCTTCGACAGCGACACTCATGCGGCGGCGGTTAAAATCAAAAGGAATTTCATCAAACTTTTTATATGATTCCCACAGATGGCTTAATTCCGCTTCGTGGGCATGGTCGATGATCGATATGTCCATGAGGTTTTTCAATCCCGTCTGGTAATAACTGTTAAGGAACGCTTTACTTAAAACGCCGATGTTTTCATTGCCCTCGGTGTCCAGGTGGTATTCAAGAATAACCTTGTCCTGAGTGATGGTTCCGGTTTTGTCGGTGCAAAGAACATCCATCGCGCCGAAATTTTGAATTGAGTTAAGGTTTTTAACAATGACCCGCTTCTTCGACATGGAGACTGCGCCCTTGGCAAGGTTGGCGGAAACGATCATGGGGAGCATTTCCGGGGTTAGGCCGACTGCCACAGAAAGGGCGAACAAGAAAGCCTCAAACCAGTTCCCTTTGGTAAAGCCGTTTACCAGCAGAACTACCGGGACCATGACCAGCATGAAGCGGATGAGCACCCAGGAAACGGAGTTAACGCCTTTTTCAAAACTGGTGGGCGGGGCTTTAACCTGGAGCTGCTGTGCAATGGAGCCGAGGAAAGTGTCATCGCCGACGGTAATTACTATCGCCGTGGCCGAGCCGGAGATTACGTTGGAACCCATGAAAGCCAGGTTGTTCAGCTCCAGCGGATTGGCTTCCGTTTTTGATATGGGATGGGCGAATTTTTCTACCGGCTCGCTTTCTCCGGTAAGGGCGGACTGGCTTATGAAAAGGTCTTTTGCCTGAATAACGCGCACATCTGCCGGAACCATATCTCCGGCGGCAAGGTGTACCACATCGCCTACGACAATTTCGTCCATGGGGATTTCTTTCTTTTCGGAGCGGACTTCGCTGCTTTCCCTGTCCTTGTACCTGCGAACCGCAAGGGCGGTTGTTTCTACCATTTCGGTAAGGCGTTTGGCGGCGTTGCCGCTTCGTAGTTCCTGAATGAACCGCAAAAAACCGCTTATCAAAACCATGCTTGTAACGATAATAACCGCCGCATAGTCCTCGGTAAAAAATGCTATCGCCGCAAGGATGAACAGAACAATGGTAAACGGATTGATAAAGGCCGCGACAAACCGTTTGAGCATGGAATCTTCGGTGTGCTGGGTTATAATGTTTTCGCCGTGCTCTTCCCTGGCCTCTTCGACATCATCTTCCTCGAAACCTTCTATGCTGTTTTCGTACTGGATAAGAAGAGTGTCGCCGTCCCTGCCGGCCGCCTTGAGCAGCC
>WRJO01000101.1 GCA_009778545.1 Treponema sp.
TGTCAAGGCGAAATCCAGCCCTAATCCATTCGCGTAATTCGTTGACTCTTGTTTTAGCCTACACTTCAACCATCGCTTCTATCGTTGCTTCGCGGACGGCAGCGATGTCGTCGTCGCTGGTGTCGGTATGCGAAACTTTGCCCGCCAGCTTGATCGTTCCTTCGCGGCAGGCGGCGGTAAAGACCGTGCCCTGCGGCCAGTCCCGTTCAAGGAGCATCTGCGCCAGCTTTTCTTCCAGCTCTTTCTGGAGGGTGCGGCGCAGGGGGCGGCCGCCGAATTTGGGATCCCAGCCCTTTTCGATAAGGAAGCGGCGGGCCTTGGGCAGAACGCGGATATGGTAATTTTGTTCGGCAAGGCGGGCGGAAAGCTCGGACAGTTCAATGTCAAAAATCGATTCTATCTGTTCCATGCTTAACGGATGGAAAACGACAACGTCGTCAACGCGGTTAAGAAATTCCGGGTTGAACAGCCGCTTGAGTTCCGACATCGCCTGGGTTTCAATTTCGTCCATGCTTAACAGGCCGGAACCTGTGGCAAAGCCCAGCCGCGTGTCGCGGGAAATTTCGCGCGCGCCGACGTTGCTGGTCATGATGATAACGGTGTTGCGGAAACTTACCGTGTGGCCAAGGTTGTCCCGCAGTTCGCCCTCTTCCATTATTTGTAAAAGCAGGTTGAACACGTCGCGGTGGGCTTTTTCAATCTCGTCAAAAAGAATCACCCGGTAGGGGTTGCGCCGTATCTTTTCGGTTAACACGCCGCCTTCTTCGTAGCCGATGTAGCCCGGCGGCGCTCCCACGAGGCGCGATGCGTTGTGTTTTTCCATGAAGTCCGACATGTCAATGCGTACCAGCGATTCTTCGCTGCCGAACAGGTATTCCGAAAGTTTCTTGGCAAGCAGTGTTTTTCCGACGCCGGTCGGCCCCAGAAAAATAAACGAACCCATCGGCCGACGGGGCGACGAAACACCGGCGCGCGCGCGGCGGATCGCCGAAGCGATGCGGTGTACGGCGTCTTCCTGCCCCACTACCCGCTTGTGTATCTCTTCTTCCATGAAGAGCATCCGCTTTGACTCCTGGTCCGCCAACTGCATCAGAGGGATGCCGGTCGCCTGCGAAACCACATGGCGAATATCTTCCTCGTCAACCTTGATCTTCTCCCTTGAATAGGCGCGCTCCCATGCGATACGCGCCGACTCCAGATGCAGCTTGAGCGAACGGACTTTGTCCCTGACCACCGCCGCATGTTCGTAGTCTTGCGCGCTAACCAGTACGCTTTTTTCTTCAACAAGATTGTGAATCTCCGCCTCGATGTCGGCAATCTCCGGCGGCTCCTTGGTGTTTTCCAGTTTCCGCATCGCCCCCGCTTCGTCCAGCACATCAATGGCTTTGTCCGGCATGAAACGCCCGGCGATATAGCGTTTAGCGAGCTTTGCCGCCAGCTTAACCGCCGCGTCGGTGTACGCAACCTTGTGGTGATCCTCGTACTTTTTCTGGAGGCCCCTAAGAATCTGCACCGTCTCGTCCAGGTCGGGCTCCTCTATAAGGACGGACTGAAAGCGCCGCTCAAGCGCCGCGTCTTTTTCAAAGTGCCTGCGGTACTCGTTAAGGGTGGTCGTGCCGATGCACTGGATGTCGCCCCGGGCAAGTCCGGGCTTGAGCATGTTGGAAGCGTCAATCGTCCCTTCCGCGCCGCCCGCCCCGATAATCGAATGTATCTCGTCGATGAACAGGATGACGCTCCCCGACTGGGTTATCTCCCTTGTGATTTTTTTCAGCCGTTCCTCAAATTCACCTCGGTACTTGGTCCCCGCGACAATGGCCCCCATGTCAAGAGAAAGTATCCGCTTGCCGGAAAGCGCTTCCGGCCCTTTGTCCGAGGCAAGCAACTGCGCCAGGCCCTCGACGATGGCGGTCTTGCCGACGCCCGGTTCGCCCACCAGCACTGGGTTGTTTTTTGCCCGCCTGGCGAGGATGCGGATGATGCGGTTCATTTCGTTCTGCCTGCCGACAACCGGGTCCAGCTTGCCCGCCTTTGCCAGGGCGGTAAGGTCGCGGGAAAAAATGTCCAGCGTGGGGGTAAGCACCGGATACGTCGCCGGCCTGACCCTGGGCCTGTCCGGATCGCCCCTGGGAACCTGGTACTTGGGCTGGCGGTCGCGGTGGATAAAGTACGAGGGACAGCCGTTCGCCGAGACGTACTCCCCCTCTTTCGAGCCGGACTGCGAACCGGAAGAGGAGCCGGACGACTGGCCCGACGGCCTGGTAAACGTCGTCTGCACAACCACCCGCAGCATATCGACATCGACCGATTTTTGGCTTAAAAACGAATGGACGCTGGAATTCTGCTCCCGCATCGCGGCAAAGAGCAGGTGTTCTGTCCCAAGGTAGTCGCTGCCCATGGCCCTGGCTTCCGTAGCGGCGACATCCACCAGGGTCTTTGTCCGCCTGGACGGCGGCACGTCACCGTGAATCAAAATCCCCGGAATCCGGGGTATCGCGTTTTCCAGGGCGCGCCTGAATTCGGTTATATCAATCCGCAAAAAAAGCAAAGCCTTGCATGCCGTTCCTCCCCCGTCCCTGAGCATGGCTATGATAATATGCTCCGGCAGGAGCTGGTCTGAATTAAAACGCCGCGCTTCTTCCTGGGCTTCCGTAGATAGAATTCGCTGCACGCGCTGAGTAAGATCGCCCTTAAACATCAAAAATCCCTTAGAGTAAGATGCTTTAAATTTAGTTGATCGCTACCCGGTTTGCAAGACCGCCCGCGGGGAATTCTATCCCTGAAAACACACGGAGGCACAGCGGTTTTATTCGAAAATACATCACGCAAAGGCGCAGAGGCGCATCGTACCGCAAGCGGTACGCGGACGCAAAGTTTTCGTCCGGGGTCTTCCCCCTCTATCGAAATCTCACGGACTTCAGGGGATAAGGATAGATGCGCGCAATTCGTAAGCAGCGCGCCATTCTCTGCGAGCTTTGCGCCTCTGCGCCTCTGCGTGAAAATTTTCGAGAAAACGCCTCTGTGCCTCTGTGAGAGATAATTAGGGGAAAAATTAGAAATCTATTCGGACTATGTCGCCGGCGTTTATTCCGGCGCGGGCGAACCAGCCCTGGGGGACTTCGAGGGCATAGCGGACCGACCGGCTGGATCGTACGGAGGAAAGGTCGTTGGGCTGCATGTCTTTGATCTCGGTTATCCGCCCGTCGGAGGCGATAAAGGCGATTGAAAGGGGGATGATGGTGTTTTTCATCCAGAAGGATAGCTGCTGGTCGCGGTCAAAGATAAAAAGCATCCCCTCGCCGTCGGGCAGTTTCTTCCGGTGCATCAGCCCCTGGGCGCGCTCGTCTTCGGTTCTGGCGATTTCGACGGTAATTTCTATCTCCGCCGCCCCTGCCCGTTCAATGGTCAGCGCCGTGGTTGGGAGCTTTTTGGGGGAACAGGCGGCAAATGAGGCGTTGGCGGCAATCAGGGCAAGGCATAAGAGTCCGCGAAACGCGCCCCTCTGCCTTACTCCCCTAAAATTCATCAAGGAATTCCTGGCGCTGCTGTACCCTGCGGGACTCGATAATCGACGCCTCGTTGATGATGTCGTCAAAAACCTGCTTGTCGATGTACTTAATCGTCAGGGGGCGCTCGATGGCGATGCGGGTCTCTTCGGTTTCCCAGACCGCCTCTTTCGGGTCAAGGTAGGACGGCGGCCCGTATTTTTTCGACAGGTCGGTAAACATCGTGTAGTGGTCCATCATGCCCGTGTCCAGGGTAAACGCCATAATAAAAAGCGAACCGTCCCTTAATTGAAAGAACGCCCGTCTGATAAACATTGATCCTGTGGTTTCAACAAGGCTTTCCTCCCTAATGGGAAGAAACGAAACGTCGCGGTCGCCCCGAAAGTTGAACAGTTCGTCATTCAGCAGGGCATTTTTCAGTTCGTCCAGGCTCATACCCAGGACTATTTCCCGGAACTGCCGGGGAAGGGCGTTTTCGTCTTCAGCTTCACTCTCGTCTGGAACCGTCTGCGCGGCGATTCCCGGCAGCATTAGTAAAAAAGCGACAGCCAGGTACAGTAAAACCACGATTAAGCGGGTTAGAGATCGATTCATTAGTTTATTATCGGCAGAAAGGGGGGGAATATAAACCGCCGCAACGGGACAGGCAACTATTATATTCAAATTTCGGGAAAACACCCCTGCTATATTGCAAAACATGACCCACAAAATACCGCCCTCCCGACGAGGCGAGGGCGCGCGGGGAGGCGAAATCTGGGGGAGTTCGCCTGCGGAGCCACCTGACCACTAATGCTTCGTGCTGAGTGAAATTATCCAAAACCATATTATTAGTGGTCAGGCATTTTTTGTATCCTCGTTTGAAAATTTTCTGGCTCGTCTCCTCCGGCGAGGAGTCCCAGAAATTTTCGCCTCCCCGCGCGCCCTCGCCCCGTCGGGGCTTGGACAAATAATGTGGGTCAAATTCATTTTCTAAGGGGTGTTTTCCCGCTTGTGACTAAGGGGCTGCCTGTCACGCTGCGGCACTATGGGAAAGATACCTTTTTCTTCCATAATTTTTAGGGGGTCGTTAATAAAATACACTCAATAACATAATGATATTTTCATAAATTAATTCAATATCATTTTTATTAAATGTGTTTAAACAATTTATATATAATTGATATTTTTCTGTTGTTATATTATCTCTCGTCATTAAACTGGTTTTTATCAATAAATCAAGAACTATACCAATTACCCAAAGTTTTTATTTCCATCTTCCCATTCCAGGTTTTTAAAAAACATATCTAATTCATTTGGCACTTTACAATTTAAAACACTTTGAATTTCATTATAAAAAATATCTGCATCCGTAATATCAACAGAAGATATATTTAATAATGTTTCAAAATAATTCTTCCAATCATCATTTTCGTAAATTATGTTATCATCTTCGTATCTTGCAAAATCAGCTATGAATACTTCAAAACTATTCTTGTTCAGAATAAATAATTCAATATCCGTTTCTTATAAATACTGTGAGAATATCGATAGCGGCAATAAAAACAATACGATTGCAAAATATTTCATAATTTAATTATTGCATACCCAATATATAAATACAAGTCTGCTTTTCAAAAATATTTTAATATCACCTCCCATCACGTAATCTAAACTTGACCCTCTATTTAAGTAAATATCCCAACAAGGGGCAGGGCGGCGGCGTGCCAAAAAAACTGGATGATGCCTAAGAACAAGCACTGCGTCAAGCAGTGTCTATAGTGAAAAATCAACACGGCAAGAGCTCCAAAAGAGCCACTGTAATAACAAAGGCGGGCTTGCTTAGCAAGCCCAGCGGGCGACCGCCTGCGGAGCCCCTGCCCGGCTCTATTGCGTACATCTTGTTTGTGGTATTTCGAAATATTATAGCTTCTATCATGTTCCTCTTGCCGGACAGCATTATTTGTACTCCAGTTTTAGAATTTACTCCGAGGTCTCCTCCGGCGGGGAGTTCCAGAATTTTTTTGGCACGCCGCCGCCCTGCCCCTTGTTGGCTTTTTCT
>WRJO01000102.1 GCA_009778545.1 Treponema sp.
CGCCGAGCTGAAACGGCTGCAAAAGGCTTTTGAGGATGCCGCGGGCGAACTGAAAGAGCTGCACAGGCGCGCCAAAAGCCAGATGGGGCGGGTTCATGCCGATATTTTCCAGGCCCACCTGCTGATGCTCGAAGACGAGGACTTTAAGGGCCAGCTTAGGGACAGGCTGAAGGAAAGCCTGCACAATGCCGACTGGGTTGTCTGGGATATGTCCCACGAACTCGGCCAGAAGCTTATGCTGTCGCCGGACCCGGCCCTTCGGGAACGGGCAATGGACATTGCCGATGTGTCACGCAGGGTTATCGACTGCCTGATTGGGGATACCCGCGGGCGCATGTTCCTCGCCGACCTGGACGAAGACGTGATCCTCGTCGCCCACGACTTAATGCCTTCCGACATACTTACCATGGACAAATCCAGGGTGAAGGGAATCGCGCTGGACGAGGGAAGCGGAACCAGCCATACGGCGATTCTTGCGCAGGCTTTCAACATACCCGCCGTGCTGGGGCTTTCCGGTATTTCCCGCGAAGTAAGGGACGGCCAAATGCTGGCGCTGAACGGCACGTCGGGACTGGTAACGGTCGATCCCGACAAGCAGACGCTGACTCAGCAAAAGAACGAAGAAAAAATTCACCGCAAAAGGATCGTCCGGCTTGTCGCCCTGCGGGACCTGCCCGCCGAAACAACCGACGGCCACCGCGTGGAGATCAAGGCGAACATCGGCGTGCCGGAAGAAGCGGAAAAGGCAATCGACTGCGGGGCGGAAGGAATCGGCCTGTACCGCTCGGAATTTCTCTTTATCGCGCCGGGAGTGGTCGCCGACGAGGAGGCGCAGTACAACGCCTACAGCCTTGTTTTGAAAACGATGGGAGAGCGCCCCGTTACCATAAGGACGATGGATTTGGGCGGGGATAAAGTCGTTCCCGAACTGCAAATGGTCAGCGAAAAAAATCCGCTTTTGGGATGGCGGGCGATTCGCCTGTCGCTTGCAAACCCGGAACTTTTCAAGGTACAGCTTAGGGCGATATTGCGGGCAAGCGTTTACGGCAATGCGCGGATCATGTTCCCCATGATCTCCGGCATTGAAGAACTGGAACAGGCCCGCGCCCTGCTCGATGAAGCCCGCGCCGAATGTAAAAAGAAAAAAAAATCGTTCAGCGATTCTATCGAAATCGGCCTGATGATCGAAGTTCCTTCGGCGGCAATGATCGCCGACATTCTCGCGGAACGGTCCGATTTCTTTTCAATCGGGACCAACGACCTTGTCCAGTACACCCTGGCCGTAGACCGCGGAAACGAAAAGGTAAACTATCTCAACGAATCCCTGCATCCGGCGGTGCTGCGCTTCCTTAAGCGGATCATCGACTCCGCCCACGACCGTGGAATTAAGGCGGCAATGTGCGGGGAGCTTGCGGGAAATCCGGCGGCGACGGGGATTCTTATCGGCATGGGGCTTGACGAATTCAGCATGGTGTCTTCTTCGGTTCCGCAGATCAAAAAAGTTATCCGAGGCACTTCGCTTAAATCCTGTAAAAGGCTTGCCGTCGAAGCGCTGCGGTCAAGGTCGATCGACGAAGTCCACTCCGTTGTTGATACTTGGCTGGCGGAGAACAATTAATAGTTATCAATTAACAGTTATCAATTGACAGGTAAGAATGAAAAGAGAGTTGGAAGACGTTCCCGCATTGACGAAATACCGCAACCTTCCCGCCGTGGTTTTGGCGGGCCGTCCCAACGTGGGAAAATCGACGCTGTTCAACCGCCTGCTGCACAAACGCCGCGCCATCACCGACCCTACCCCCGGCGTTACCCGCGACCCCGTTCAGGCGGATGGCTTTATCGCCGGAAAACCGGTCAGGCTGATTGACACCGGCGGTTTTAAGCTGGAACGTTCTCCTGCCCGGCCTTCGCCGAAGCGCGGTGCGGCGGCGGAAAACGTCGGCGCCATTGACGACCTGGTTGTCGAAAAAACGCTGCAAACCATTAAAACGGCAGACCTTATCGTGCTGCTTCTGGAGGCAGGCGAGATAACCAGCGAGGACGAGGAATTTATCGAGTTGCTGCGACCATTCCAGAAACGGCTTGTCGTCGCCGTCAATAAATGCGAAGGGGGCCGGCGGGAGGCGGATTCGTGGAACCTTTTATCCTACGGCTTTGAAAAGGTCTTTATGATCTCTGCCGGGCACGGCGACAATGTGGGAGAACTGGAACAGGAGATTATTCGCCGCCTAGATTTTTCAAAAGTACTCACGGCGGATGAGGAACACCGGCCTGTCCGCGTCGCCCTTTTGGGAAAGCCCAACACCGGCAAGTCTACGCTGTCAAACCGGCTTACTGCTTCAAACGATTCCATCGTCAGCGAAATTCCCGGAACCACCCGCGACGTGGTTGAGGGGAGCTTTAGCTGGAAGCCGTCCGCGCAGAAGGCGGCCTGGAATTTTATCATTCTGGACACCGCCGGCATACGCCGCAAAGCGAAGGTAACGGAAAACATCGAATACTACTCGGTGAACCGCGCCATCAAAACGATTGGCGAAGCGGACATTGTCATTCTGCTGATAGACGCGCAGGAGGGGCTTTCCGATCAGGACAAGAAGATCGCCGCCCTCGCCCACGACCAGGGGCGGGGGATCATCATGGCGCTGAACAAATGGGACGCCATGCCAAAAGTAAAAAACACTTTTGAAGCGGTCAAAGACCGGATCAATTTTATGTTCGGCAAGATGGAGTACGCCCCCATCATCCCGATCAGCGCGAAAGACGGAACCGGCATTGACAAACTTCTTTCCACGGTTATAACCATGTACCGGCAGCTTACCACTCAGGTTGAAACCAGCCGCCTTAACCAGTCCCTTGAGCGCTGGCTTGAAGAGAACCCTCCCCCCTACGGGCCGCAAACCCGCTTCAAGGTAAAGTACGCCGTACAGCGTTCCGCCAATCCGGTAAATTTTATTTTCTTTGTTTCACGTCCCGATGCAGTCAGCGAGGCGTATATTTCGTATCTCCGCAACAGGATCCGCAAAGACCTCGGCTTCTCGATGATCCCCGTCGGCGTAGAGCTCAGGCCATCCGGGAAAAAACGTAACACTTAATTTGAAATTTCATCTCACAGAGGCACAGAGGCACGGAGAAAAGATGAGGTTTTTACAAATTGTTATTCAAAATAGTATTCCTTGCTGTGCCTCTGTGCCTTTGTGCCTCCGTGAGCAATAATGGGAGTAATGGTGACTGACACTTTGTTCCCTGCGATGGCGGGGGAGACGCGGAAATTGCTGGAGGGGATTCCCGCACTTGTTGATAAAACTTTCCCCCTGCCCGCCCGGTTTCGCTCGTCGCTGCCGGCGGGCGTGGCGGAACTGTCGCGGCTTTTGACATCGGGCAGGGGCGAGCGCGGCCTTTCCTACCTGGGGCGGCCGGACATGCTTTCGGCGTACCTGCGCTTTTTTCTGCCATGGAACCTGTACCGCCTCTGCCGCCTGCTGCCCGCTCTCGGCCTTACGCTCGCCGCCAATGACACCGTTACCGATTTGGGCTGCGGGCCTTTGACCTTTGCCGCCGCGCTGTGGATCTGCCGCCCCGACCTTCGTTCCCTGCCGCTGGCTTTCCGCTGCATTGACCGCAGCGGGCCGGCGCTGGAAGCGGGCAAAAAGTTCTTCGCCGCGCTTTCAGGGGATAATTGTCCCTGGAAAATAACCGCGATAAAAAGCGATCTTGAAAAAGCGAAAGCGGTTCCCTCTGCGCTGGTCTGCGCGGCAAACGTGTTCAACGAAATGTTCGGCGACATTTCCCGCACCGGCGCGGCGCAGCGCAGCGTTCAAAAATACGCCCGCCTGCTGGAGAGCCATGCAGCTTCTTCGTCTGCCATTCTGTCGGTGGAACCGGGTACGCCCCGCTGCGGGGAATTTATCAGCCTGCTGCGCGGCGAGTATATTGTGCGCGGCCGTCCGGTAGTTTCACCCTGCCCCCACAGCGTCGAATGTCCCATTCCCGGCGGGATGTCGAAAGCTGGAAAAAACCGCTGGTGCCATTTTGCCTTTGATACGGAAGACGCGCCTTCGGCCCTGCACCGCCTCTCGCAGGCGGCGGGCCTTCCCAAAGAACGCGCAGTTTTGAGTTTTCTTTTTACTGTTTCGGAAGATACATCACACAGAGGCGCAGAGGCACAGAGGGAAGTGCGGAATCCGATAACTACTCTTGATACTCCGTGCCTCCGTGCCTCCGTGAGAAATAAAGGCGAAGAATCCCTGCGAGTGGTGTCTGACGCTTTTACGCTGCCGGGGGGGCGGCGCGGGCGTTACTGTTGTTCGCGGCAGGGACTGGTCTTGCTTACGGGGGAGAGAAACCGCATTGAAAAGATATGTTCAGGCGCACTGGTAAACGCAATTATCAAAAACGAGCGCGATCCCAAAAGCGGCGCGTTGGTTGCGGGGATGGCAGCCTTGCGAAATGTGGAAAAAACCAGTATTGTTAACAGTAAGGACGAGTCTGTGACAAAAATGAATGAGGTTAAACATGGCAAATTTGGATAATTTGTATAGATGGTTTGATGAAAACAGAAACGAAATTATTGACGGTCATGAAGGCGAGCATGTCCTTTTAAAGGATCGTGCCATAATATCCTATTTTCCTGATGACAATGCAGCTTTGGAATATGCCAGAAATTCAAAATTTATCATGGGAGAATTTTTAATTCAGGAATGTGTATCTAAAGACGAGGAGTGTATGTATTACTATAATGAGGCTGTAAACTTTGGCTGATTATGCCGCATTCACTTTTCGAGTCCCCGATAATCACCGGTATTCGATTGTCATTGATATTGAAATACTTGTTCCTGTTCCTATCCAGGGTTATCCGCAAAATCAAAAAATACCGATAACAACTAAAGCCCTTATAGATACCGGCGCTTCAAGATCGGCTATCAGCAGTGCATTTGTACAGGCTGCAAAACTTTTCTCCTACGAAAAATGCACAATACGAATGGCAAAAGGCGAATACATCTCGCCCGTATATACTGTTGATATTATGTTCCCTCATAAAATGTTGACGGAAAAAATCAAGGCCGCCGAATTTTCCGGTAAGCATGAATTTGATTTTATTGTGGGGATGGATATTCTGCGTATGGTAGATATGGCTATTACCAACGCAGGAGGCGTTACAGTTCTATCACTACGATCGCCGCCCGGCAGCAAACACATTGAGTTTTAACTTAGCCTTTCCTCTGCGTCTCTGCGTGAGGAAATTGGGGAAACATCCTTTACTCTTATCCCCCCATTCGTGCACATTCGCGTTCATTCGTTGATTCTTCCATCTTGCCCGCTTGCACAATATTCCGAATAATGGTAGTATTTTCTCCGTGAGCGATGTGTATTTTCAGTCAGTAAAGCGTTCCACAGCCCCCCCCCCCCCCCCCCCCCCCCCCCCCCACCGCCTCGCTTTCCTAAACCACAACAACTATATTTTATTTTTTATTTTTTTTTTTTTTTTTTTTTTTTTTTTTTTTTTTTTTTTTTTTTTTTTTTTTTTTT
>WRJO01000103.1 GCA_009778545.1 Treponema sp.
GCGGTATTCGCCCTGCAGCACCACGCGGAAAGTGCCGTCGGGGAGCTTCATGTGCTGGATGACGCGGACAACGGTACCGAACAGCCAGGTTTCGTCAGAGTCCTGGCGCGACCTGTCTTTTTTTTTGATGCAGGCGGCAAACATCCGGTTATCCCGGCGGAGGGCTTCCTCCAGCGCCGCCATTCCCGGCTGATAGCTGATAAAAATCGGGACGACGGTATTGGGATACAGCACCAGTTCCCGCAGGGGAAACAGGGCGAATTCTTCGGAGGTGAGCTTTTCGCCGGATTCGATTTTTTTCACACCGGTAAAGAACGAGGGGAAGCCGGTTTTCTTTGAACCGCCGCCGTTCTTCACGCGCTTTTCTGGAGAAGCTGGATAATGGGAGCTTCGGTCCGTTCCACCACATCCTGGGTGATGATCACCTGTTTTCCGCCCTTTATCGACGGTATCTCAAACATAATGTCGGTCATGAGTTTTTCGACAATGGCCCGCAGCCCCCTCGCCCCGGTCTTCTGCTTGATCGCCGTGTCGGCAATCGCGTCAATGGCCCCTTCGGTAAATTCCAGTTGGACATTGTCATAGGCGAGGGATGCCTGGTACTGCTTGACGATGGCGTTGTGCGGCTCGGTGATGATCCGCTTGAGTTCCTCGCGCTTGAGGTCCTCCAAGCTGACGGCGATGGGAAGCCTGCCGATAAATTCGGGGATCATGCCGAAGTGGATCAGATCGTCGGGGTGCAGCGATTCGAACAGTTCCCGCAGGCTTTTTTCGCCGCCTGCCGCCTCGGCCCCGAAGCCGAGGGGATGCTGCACCACCCTTCTGGCGATGATCTTGTCCAGGCCGACAAACGCGCCGCCGCAGATAAACAATATGTTCGTCGTGTCGATGCGGATCATCTCCTGGTTGGGGTGCTTCCGCCCGCCCTGCGGCGGAACCGACGCGATGGTTCCCTCGATGATCTTCAGCAGCGCCTGCTGCACCCCCTCGCCGGACACGTCGCGGGTTATCGAAACATTTTCCCCCTTTCGGGCGATCTTGTCGATCTCGTCGATGTAGACGATGCCCCGCTCTGCAGCAGCGATGTTCCCACCGGCGTTCTGGATCAGCTTGAGGAGGATGTTCTCCACATCCTCGCCGACATAGCCCGCTTCGGTAAGGGTTGTGGCGTCAACAATGGCAAAAGGTACTTTAAGTTTTTTTGCAAGAATTTTGGCGAGCAGGGTCTTGCCCGTCCCCGTGGGGCCTATCATCAAAACGTTCGATTTCTCGATCTCAATCTCGCCGGAATTCGCCTTGCTGATATTAACCTTGCCGTGGCTGCCGATCCGCTTGTAGTGGTTGTACACCGCCACGGACAGGGCCTTTTTTGCCGCGTCCTGGCCGACGACAAACTGATCGAGGTACAGCTTGATTTCGATGGGAGTGGGAATGTCGCCGGAAAATTCGTTGGTAAGCTCCTGATCCTCGTCGGAAAGTATTTTGCGGCAGACCTCAACGCACTCGTCGCAGATAAAGATATCGTTCGGCCCGGCGATTAGCTGGCGGGCCATGTCGGCGCTTTTTCCGCAAAATGAACAGATCCGCTCGACACCGAGACCGGTGTTTTTAAGCTTGGCCATTTTTTTCCCTTGTAAGAATACGGTCGGCTGCGCCATAAGCGACGGCGTCTTCGGCGGACATATAAAAATCACGCTCCATGTCGGCGGCGATTTTTTCGGGCGACTTGCCGGTGTGCAGCGCGAAATAGTCGATGGTCATTTTTTTAAGGCGGATGATTTCTTTGGACTGAATGCCGATGTCCCGCGCCTGTCCCGAAGCGCCGCCCCATGGCTGGTGGATGAGCATCCGCGACGACGGCAGCACCATCCGCTTGCCGGCAGCACCCGCCGCGACGATGAGCGCCGCCATGCTTGCCGCCTGTCCCAGGCAGATCGTCTGGACATCGGATTTGACGTACTGGATCGTGTCGTAAATGGCAAGCCCTGCGGTAACGGATCCCCCGGGAGAGTTGACATACAGGTTGATGTCTTTTTCCGTATCCTGCCCGTCGAGGAAAAGCAGCTGCGCCACTACCAGGTCGGCGGTGAGATCGTTGATCTCGCCGTCGATAAATACGATCCGGTCTTTCAGCAGCCGCGAATATATGTCGTATGCCCGCTCTCCCGCGCCGGTCTGCTCGACGACCATGGGCACCAGGCTGTTCATTTGTTCTGTCATACTTCTAATTTAACCATTATTTCCCATTACGTCCAGATAATTCGTCTTTTCGCCCTTTTTTATGGTATTTTCCGCCAAAAGCACATCAAAAAACTTGCGTTCCCGTACCCCGTCTTGCAGATATTCGATGGAATTGTTTTCTTGGAAACGCCTTTCTATTTCATCAAAAGATTCGCCCTCTTCGGCGGCGATGGCTTCAATTTCCCTGTCAAGCTCCTCGTCTTCACAAATGATGTGCTGTTCTTCCAGGAGGGTTTCGACGATAAGCCGGGAATGCAGCGCTTTTTCCGCCGTGGGCCGCCATTTTCCCTCAATGTCGTCAAGGCCGCCGCCGGATAATTGCAGCATTTGCATGAGTTTTTCCCTGTCGACGCCGAACTGCCTGGCCAGATTACGCATCCGCCCGTCCAGTTCCACCCGAACCATCGATTCGGGGAGGGTTACCGGGGTGTTTTCCATTATTTTTTCGAGTAATGCGTTAATTGACATTTCCCGTATCCGCCGCTTGAGGTTATTTTCCAGACGTTCCCGTATGCTGTTTTTAAGGTCGTCGAGGGTTTGGTACTTTTCGTCGATATCCTGCGCCAAATCGTCGTCAAGATCGGGGAGTTTTTTCTCTTTCAGCTCCGTAAGTGTCACCCGCAGTTTTTTGGTCAGACCGGCGAAGGTTGTCGCTGCATCATCCGGTGAGTAGGTCTTGGTAAATTCAATGGTCTCGCCTTTTTTCATTCCGGCAATATCATCGTCAAACATATAGGCGTTTTGTCCGCTCCCCAGGGTAAAGACAAAATCCTTCCGCTCTGAGCCGGGCAGCTCTTCGCCGTTTTCGCCAATTTCGCAGTACGTTACGGTGGCAACATCGCCGCTTGTCGCATCGGCGCCATCGTCCCTGTCCAGGACAAAGGCGTTGCGCTCCCGCAGTTCTTCCAGCTCGCGCCCGATGTCTTCATCGCCCACCGCCGCATCGGGAACTTCGGCTTCCAACCCCTTCCACTGCCCGACGCTGATATTGGGCAGCACGTCGTAAACAATTGAGAAGCTCAGGTCCTGGCCAAAATTGAGTTCCGGCTCACCTTCAAGTTCGGGTCGTGAATACGGCAGGGGTTTTTCGTCCTTGGGCATATTTTCGTCATCAAAAACATCGCCGATGGCATTTTCGATTATCTTTCCCAGGGCCTCGCCCTGAAGCTCCTTGCCGAATTTCCGTTCCAGCACCTCCAGCGGCACCTTGCCCTTGCGGAAGCCGGGCATCTGCACTTTTTGGGTATATTCCCTGAGCAGGTCCTGGTACTGGGACTGCACGTCTTCTTTGGGGACGGTCAGGCTGAGCCTGACGCTCGATTTTTCCAGGCGGGTAATTTCTTTGCTTACGGCCACTACTTTTTCCTCATAATTAATAATTTTCGCTGCAATATCGACACCATGCGAGAGATGGGACTTCCCTCCAGCCCGCGGACTTTAGTCCGAAGCGTCCTGCTTCGGGCTTCCGGGCCGCCTCCGGCCCCTGTCGGCGCCATCCATGGCGCCTTTTCCTCCTCCGGGCTGAAGAATTAGCTGTAACAGCGGCTCTTTCTGGCCCTTTGCCATTCTACCATTTTCCGCTCAACATGCTCAACGTTTCGCATGCTGTTCTCGGGCATGGTCGGCGGGGCCTCCGGTTCAAGTCCCCCATTTCTCGCGCATAATTAATTTATGCGAGAGATGGGACTTGAACCCATAAGCCTGGGGCACCAGATCCTAAGTCTGGCGTGTCTGCCAATTCCACCACTCTCGCGGGAACAGGTTGATTTATAGCATTATCAAGGGCATTTTGCAAGTGCCGCAGCGGAGGCGCTGTAGGGAGGATTTTTCCGCAAATTCATCACGCAGAGGCGCAGAGGCGCAAAGCCCGCAGAGGAATGTGGGTTATTTCTTAAAGTACAGCACTTTGGCAAGCTCGATGTACATTTTATCCCGGTTTTTGATGGCCTTTTCCGCCTTGTCGCCTGAATAGTCGTAGAATCCCCGGCCGCTTTTTACGCCGAGCTTTCCTTCTTCCACCATCTTTTTCAGTATGGGGCTGCCCTCTTTGGAGTTGCACAATTCGGCATTCAAATAGCTGTTGATGCTGTTAAAGGTGTCCAGCCCCCCAAAGTCGGCGATGCCGAAAGGCCCAAGGGCGGCGTAGCGAAGCCCCATGCCTGCCTTGAGGACGGTGTCGACGTCTTCGTAGGTGGCAATGCCCTGTTCCACGATGGACAGCGCTTCCCGCAGCAGGGCAAACTGTATGCGGTTAACGACGAATCCGGGGACATCCTTGATCACCACCGGGCATTTCCCCAGTTTTAGGATGATGTCTTTCATTTTTGTCACCATTTCCGGGCTGGTTTTTTCGCCCTTGATAATCTCGCAGATAGGCAGAAGGTGCGGAGGGTTAATCCAGTGCTGACCGAGGAAGCGTTCCGGCCTGGTAACCTTTTCCGCGATCCGGGTTATGGGCAGACCGCTGGTATTGGTGGTCAGGATCGCCTCGGCAGGCGCTATCTGGCTGACTTCCTGCCAGAATTCATGCTTAATTTCGATTTTTTCGACGATAGCCTCAACCACGAGGAAACAATCGGCAAAGCAGTCTTTGGATTTGGTAAAGCTGATCCGGCTGACGATGTTATCCGATTCCGATTTTGACAAAATGTCTTCGCCGACCAGGGTTTCCTGATTGATATCGATCTGGCGTTTGCCCTTTGCGATGGCCTCGTCGAACGCGTCATACAGTACGACTTCGTATCCAGACCCTGCGTACACCTGCGCCAAAGACGCTCCCATAATTCCCGATCCTGCAATGGCTACTTTGTTTGGATTCATAATTCTGCCTCCTGTGTTCAAATCATGCTATAAGCATACAACGGGAATCGTCCGTTATAAAAAAAAACAAGCTAAAAATTACAATGATTCGTAATAAAACACATCTTCATTAACGATTGTACAATGATACGAGGAAGTACTGTAGGGTGGATTCTTCTGCAATTATCTCACGCAGAGGCGCAGAGGCACAGAAGGAGGAAGTAGGAAGTAGGAAGGAGGAGTTAGGGAATAGGGAGTAGGGAATGGGGGGGCGTCATCTGAATTATTGGAGTATACTTCGAGTGCACGATTTTTTTTCGAAGTACGATACTTTTAGCCTTTCTTCTCCTCTGCGTCTATGATAAAAGTCAAGCTATTTCTTGAAGAATTTTTCCTTTTTTTAGGAATCTTCTATATTGAAGCAGCTTGGCCTCATGATTTCGTTCGTCTCGCGCATAATGGTATTCCCC
>WRJO01000104.1 GCA_009778545.1 Treponema sp.
CGATACCCGCATCACGGCGGCGCTGCCGACGATTCAGTATATCCTCGAACAGGGGGCAAAGACCCTGACGCTGATGTCCCACCTGGGCGATCCTTCCAAGGATGCGAAAAAAGCCAAAGAAAAGGCCGAAAAATCCGGCGCGGCTTTTGACGAGGCGGCGTACATCAAGGGCAAGCACCGGATGGCCCCGGTAGCCGCTTACCTGGAAAAAAAGCTGGGCAAGCCGGTGATTTTTGCCGGTGAAGACGGCTGCTACGGCAAGAAGGCGTTTATCGAAAGCCAGGCCGACGGTTCGGTCATCATGCTGGAGAACACCCGCTTCCACAAGGAAGAGACGGCAAAAGACGCCGCCGACCTGGACAAGCTGGCGAAAGAGCTTGCCACTTACGGCGACATTTTTGTCAACGACGCCTTCGGCACGGCCCACCGCGACCACGCCTCCACCGCGTCGATTGCCAAATTCGTGCAGCCGGCGGTTGCCGGTTTCCTTATGGAAAAAGAGGTTGACTACCTTGAGCCGATTGTCACCAGCCCCCAGAAACCGCTGGTTGCGATTATCGGCGGGGCGAAGGTTTCCTCAAAAATCGCCGTGCTGGAAAGCCTGTTAAAAAACGCCAGCGCCCTGGTTATTGGCGGCGGCATGGCATACACCTTCCTCAAGGCGCAGGGTCACAATGTGGGGAAATCGCTTGTCGAAGACGACCAGCTTGACACGGCGAAAAAGATTCTCGAGGCGGCGAAGAGCGCCGGGGCGGAAATTGTCCTGCCGGCAGATCATCTCGGCGCGACGAGTTTTGACGCGACGGCGATTCCCGTTCCGGTAGACGGCCTTGACCTTCCCGACAACCTTATGGGCCTGGACGTAGGGCCGAAAACCCTCGCCCTGTACAAAAATGTCCTGGCGAAGGCAAAGACGATAGTGTGGAACGGGCCGGTGGGCGTGTTTGAATTTGACGCGTTTGCCAAAGGCACCGAGGTCGTGGCAAAGCTCGTAGCGGAAGCCACCGGTTCCGGCTGCATTACCGTGGTCGGCGGCGGCGACTCCGTTGCGGCGGTGAACAAGTTCGGCCTTGCCTCCAAAATGAGCCACGTAAGCACCGGCGGCGGCGCGTCGCTGGAATTGCTCGAAGGAAAAAAACTGCCCGGCATCGAAGTGTGCAGGGGGTAATTTAGTGAGTAGTGGTTAGTGAGCAGTGATTAGTTCTGATCACTAACCACTTCCTTTGAAAATTGTTAAATTTCAGTTTCTCTATTATTTAAAATTCATTGTCTCTGTTAGAAATTTGTAAACTTACTTGTTTTTCTTCTTAAAAGCCGGATATTGATGGTATAAAACTTCGGGACGTGAAATGTCTTGATGAACAACAAGGAGAAAAGTATGAAAAGTAAGAGGATTTTCGGATTGGCGGCAGCATTGATGTTGTCAGTGGTTGTTACTGGCGGGCTGTGGGCGCAGGAATTCAAACTGGACGGCTATTTGAACAGCGGTTTGGGAATTGTGGCGAATGATATTGAAGAAAGTGACGCGTATTTAAAAGCGTTCGGCGTTGACGGCGAGTCAAACGGCTACCGGTTCCGGTTGAACGGCGTCTATACCAACGAGGCAAAAAATGCCGGAGGAAGATTCCGTCTCCAGTCCCAGCGCAATTTAGGCCTGGGCGTATTTTCCCTGGCTTATGCCTATGGCTGGGTGGGCTTTTTGGAAAACAAAGTTACCCTTACTGGCGGCATTGTTGACGACAGCACCTGGCAAACAGCGGACTGGTGGTTCAATGATGATTTAGCCGAAGGCCTGGGTTTATTGGTAAAGGCAACGCCGATTGACGGTTTGAACCTTGGATTTGGTATGTATACCATCACCCAGCAAACCGGCGGAAGCAATAACATTTTGTCTTTTAATGGCGCCCTGCCGAATTTCGGGAGTATTATGCCCAGGCTTTGGGAGGCTAAATACACTGCCTATGCTTCCTATACCATGCCCGATACTTTCCGTTTCGGGCTTGGTTTCCGGAATAAAAATAAGACCATGTGGAGACCTGTTAATGCTGCCGGTGATTATTCCTTTACCGGCGATTACGAACCCGACACATTGCTTGCCGAATTACGCATTTTGGCGGTAAAAGACCTTACCGCTGTTGTTGTGGGTGTTTTTGACTATCTTGGTGATTTTGACACCATGGGCAACGTTCGCCTTTCCGAAACATTTGGTTACAAGATGGACAATCTGAGCATTGGGCTTAACGCAGTACAGTTTTTGTATAGCCGGTCAGACGATCGTGATCCCGGTTTGCTCTTTAACCCCTGGGTTTCCTATGCCATTGACAAAGTTGTACCCCGGCTGGATCTGGTGTTCTTCGCGGGCGGACAGAGCAAGATGGCGACAACGGCCCAGCAATGGGAACGAAGAGGCTTTGTGTCTCAGGGTGGCGGCTTTGCAGATGCGGATGACGACTACTCGGTATTCAGCATCAGGCCCTCGGTCAAGATCAATCTGGACAGCAGAATTTTCCTGGAAATCGGCGACATGCTCAACATCGACTTTGCTAACTTTGATGGCTATCGGACCAAAGCAAGCGGTGCCCCGGATAGAGATACCATGGTTTCAAATGTATTCTACGTTGATGTGAAATTCAGCTTTTAATCCAATAACAAAATCCTATGAAAGGGTCGTCCTTGTTCCTCCTGGGCGGCCCTTTCTCTTTAACCGTTTTTTGCATTTTTTTTAACCAAATCTTAACATTCCTCTGGCACGCTTTTGGTTAAAAGAAGAATACAGGGGTTTGCATGAATAACTATGAATCCAATATCTCCATGTCGAGTGCGCAGTCTGGCGAGGCTGTGATTGCCATAGACAACCGGTATCTGCTGGAACAAATACTGGGCGCGGATGTTGCGCTGGGTTCGGAAAAAAAACCGCCAAAAATTCCGGTGGCCGATGTTAAGCGGGATTTACCCATTTACCTGTTTCTTGGCAGTTTCGCTGTCCTTTCGGTTTTGTCCCTCTACGCACTTCAACTTGATTGGGCAAGAGTTGTCGACAGGCTTCCCAGGCTGGGAAAGGTGTTCTATGATATGGCGCATTTTTCAACCGACCGTTTTCACTTAACGCTGTTGACTTTAACAGAAACCATTACGGTATCCCTTCTGGCGCTGATTTATGGTCTTGTAATTGGTCTTGTGCTCGGGGCTTTTGCGGCACGCAACATTACTCCCTGGCAGCCGCTTGCCACTGCGCTTAAATGTTTTTTCGCCTTTATCCGGGCAGTTCCCACACCCGTTTGGGTGCTCCTGGTTCTGGCATCCATGGGCTTTGGTATGGCATCTGGAATCGTTGGCCTGGGATTCCATGTCGTCGGTTTCTTCGGCAAGGTTTTTGCGCAGATTTTTGAGGAAGTTCCCGACGAGGCCATTGAAGCTCTCCGCTCAACAGGCGCGAGCAGGATTCAGGTTTTCTTCGGCGCTATTCTGCCGTCTTCCCTTTCAGGCGTTATTGCCTGGACCGCCCTGCGTTTTGAGACCAATTATGTCGAAGCCGCCATCCTTGGCATGGTCGGCGCAGGCGGTGTTGGTTATACCATCCTTGCGGCAATGAACAGTTATAGACTGGGCCGGGCAGGCCTGGCCGTGCTGGTAGTTTTTATCTTTGCCCTGGGGATAGAACTTTTGACCACTCTTGTCAAACGAAAGTTGAAAGTCTGATAAATGGACAAGCGGACCCTTAGTCGTATCAGCACATTTGCCGATACGGAAACTCTCAGTTCCCTGGCGGAAAAAGCCGCCGGGGGAAGGGAGCTGCTTTTTCTAAAACAACCGGAAAAAACGATGGTTCTTCTCTCTGTCAGGGAGCCGGTGAAGCACAGCGAGTTTTACCTGGGAGAGATGCTGGCGGTACACTGTATCGTTGAGCTTGCCGGCGTGAGGGGCGCGGCAGTGCTGGCGGGAGACGACTTTTCCAAAGCCGTTTTCGCCGCGATGCTGGACGCTGCCCATTCCGGCGGCTTTGCGGAGTTTGCCCTTGTCGAGCCGGAACTGCTTCTCCTTGAGGAAAAGCGGCAAAATGAAAAAGCAAAACAAACCGCGGCAGTGAAAGAAACGCAAGTCCGTTTTCATGTGCTTGAGGACAGGAACGCATGAAGCCTGACAGCGTCAGAACGAAACACGGTTTTGACATGGTGGACGGAACCCAGGAAGTGTTCCGCCTGCTTCTCGATGCCCTCGCAAATCCCGGCAGGCCTGTGGATCTAAGCGTCCAGATAAATCAATTTGCGACTAACGGCTGCTGGCTTGCCCCGGCGCTCACGCTTTTGGACAACGAGACCGGTTTTTATTGGGACGGTCTTCCGGAAGTAAGCGAAGAAATCCGTTTTCTTTCCGGCGCGGCGCAGGTTCCTCTTGAAAAGGCTGACTTTGTTTTTATTGATACGAATTTCATCACACGGAGTGAAATTACGCATGTTTTCTCTCTGATTAAAAGCGGCACCCACCGCGACCCCCACGATTCGGCGCTGGTTTTTATTGCCGCTGGGGGGAAGGCCGATCAATCCATAACGATAAAAGGCCCTGGCGTCCCGCCTGAGGGAAGGAATGTGCCGCTTTCGGCGGCGGAAGCAGACTGGGTAAAAGCCCGGGACGCTCTGTGCTTCGAGTACCCCTGCGGCGTGGAGATGGTTTTCTTGCGGGAAGACAATTCCCTTTTGGCAGTAACCCGGAAGGCGGTAGTCACATGGCCTATGTAGCGGTTTCAGGCGGCGGCGAAGCGGTCGATAGGGCCAGTTCGCTGGTTGAAGAATACCGCCTGCGGGGAGAATCCGGCGTAGAAACGGAAGCCCTGGAAAAACGCATGAGCCTCCTTATCGACCGCATCATGGGAGAGGCCGGTTTTTACGCGCCGCATTACGCGGCATTGGCGCTTAAGCAAAGCGAGGGCTCGCCTGAGGAAGCGGTTTTTTTGCTTCGCGCATACCGCTCGACGCTTACCCGCGCTTACCGCAGTATTCCTCTGGACGGCGCTGACATGGACCTGCATCGCCGGATTTCTGCGGCTTTTAAGGACATTTCAGGCGGGCAGTTCCTTGGTGCAACCTACGATTACACCCATCGCCTGCTTGATTTTGAAAATGATTTAATCCCAAATATCATCACACAAAGGCACAAAGGCACAGAGGGTAATACGGAATTTGCAGACGGCTCGCAACCCTCCGTGCCTTTGTGCCTCCGTGAGAGAAATATAGAAAATACTATTATTCCGGAACAAATTAAAGCTACAAGGGTTTCGGATGAGCTTCGCAAAGAGGGGCTCATTGCGACACTAAACGATGACAGCCCTCCAATGGATATTACTCAGCACCCAATAAGTTTTCCCGCGCCCCGCTCGGCAAGGCTTCAGGCCCTGGCGCGGGCGGATTCGGGTTTTGTTTCCGGGCTTGCGTATGCGGCCATCAGGGGCTTTGGGCCCGCGCATCCTACGGTGGGGGAGCTGCGCACTGGAACGCTGGAAGTGCTCA
>WRJO01000105.1 GCA_009778545.1 Treponema sp.
CAGTACATGTTGGGAAAAATTTCCTCGTCATGGAAGGGCAGAATGTCAAAGGGAATGATCGAATAGCCCCGCGTGGTAAACTTGCGGGGAATGCCCATGTTCGCCTCCGGGGTAAAGGCGTTGTAGGGACGGCCCAGCGTGGCGATGACGGGCCGGTTGGCAATGCGCGCCTCTTCCAGCGCCTGTCTGCCCATCTCGTGTATCGCGTCGAAATAGGCCTGCTGTTTTGCCATTGCCGTCTTGAACGCCGCCGCCGTTTCGGCTTCGCCGATACCCAGCCGTTTGGTCATTTCGACAAACAGTTCCAGCGCCTTGGCTTCGCCGAATTTAAAGCTTACCACCAGGGGCAGCCAGCGTTTTTTGTCGATGTCGGGGAACGCCTTCTCGATATAATACGGAAGGGCCTGGGTGATGGGGCAGAAGTTGGCGTGAACCTCGTCTTCGTAGCTCGGCATATCGCGGAAGTGGGGCAAAAGCACATAGTCCGCCCCCTTGTCCAGACAGTCCTGCACCGCGCCGTGGGCGATCTCTGCCGGAAAGCAGTAGGTAGATTCCGCTCGGGCGACTCCGCCATGCGCCACCTCGGTAGAAAGGAATGTCCTGATGCCCAATTCATGAAAGAACCACGAGTACAGCGGATACAGCGTATGCACAGAGAAAGCGCGGGGAATACCAACGAGGAAATTTCTTTCGCTATTCTCACACGGAGGCACGGAAGCACGGAGATCAAGAGGGTTAGTAATTTCCTCCCCCTGTGCCTCTGTGCCTCTGTGAGAGTTATCAGCCGATATTCCCGGCGCGGCGTATTCCTCAAACAGCATCTTTTGGCGTTTTTCGACGTAATCGAATATTTCTACATCTTTGACGTGTTTGCGCATGTTGGTGTACTTGTTGCAGCGGCCGCCGAACATGTATTTGTGATCATTGACGTTTAATACCTGAATCGGGCAGAGGTTCTCGCAGGACTTGCAGGCAAAGACCCGCTCGTAGCCAATCTCGCGGTTTATTATGTCGTCAAGGATAACTTCTTGCTCTTCCAAAAGGCCGTCGGCGTTTTTGCGTTTTGCCAGAAGCGCTACCCCGAAGCAGCCCATGAGTTCCGGCGACGGGGGAACGAGAATCTGCTTGTTGAGCATCATGGCAAAGGCCAGGGGAACGGCGGGGTTTTTCGCAACACCGCCCTGCAGAAAGATCTTCCCGCCGATGGTGCGGTTCCCCACGACGCGGTTTAAGTAGTTCGCCACGATGGAACAGACAATCCCCGCGGTAATGTTTTCCCGGCTTGCCCCCTGCTGTACGGCTTTGCGGATGTCGCTGTTGATAAAGGCAGAACAGTGCTCGCCGAATTTGCAGGGAGAGTCGGCGTTAAGCGCAATGGGGCCGATGTCCGCCGCGCTGTGTATCGAAAGGTCGCCGGCTGCGGATTCCTCCAGGAATGAGCCGGTTCCCGCCGAGCAGGCTTCGTTCATCGCGTAATCAATCGGTACGCCGTTTTTCAAAAGCACGTACTTCGCGTCCTGGCCGCCGATCTCAAAAATGGTTTCAACTTCTTTGTCAAAAAACGTCGTCCCTACCGAGTGGGCGATTATTTCGTTGTAGACCCCCGGCGTTTCCAGAAACACGCCGAGTATCTCGCGGCTGGAACCGGTGGTCGATACCAGGCGGATGTCGATTTTTTTGCCGCCGGTGTCGGCGACAATTTTTTCCTGAATGATCGCCAGACATTCCCGCAGGGCCTTTACCGGATCTCCGTGGGTTCTGCCGTAGTGGCTGGCGACGATCTCGTCGGTTTCCGCGTCAACCAGGCAGGCCTTGGTCGTGGTGGAACCGCCGTCTACGCCCAGAATGTAGCGCCGGTCCGCGCGCACCTTGCCGCCCGACTTTTCGAAAAACTGCACCTTGTCCTTCGAGTCCCGCAGCGCGTCTAAAATGCCGAAGCGCACGTCGTTGACCCGCAAAAGTTTGTCCGCTTCGGGCAGGCTGCTTCCCGACTGGGGGGCAAGCGCCGCCGCGCCCAGGGCTTCAAAAACCGGGGCGGATTCGGGGATGATAAATTCTATCTGCGGGGCCTTTTCGCGGATAAAACGGATGATGTGCCGGTTCAGGGTAATGCCGCCCGTCAGCACGACCCTGCCCTCGGTTACCCTGGCGCGTTTCAAAAAGTCGATAACCTTTACCGCCATCACGTCGGACAGCGACAGAACAATGTCGTCCTTGGTCGCCTCGCGCTTGTTCAGCCGGTGGGTGCAGTCGCTCTTCATAAATACCGAGCAGCGGGTAGACAGGGGGTAGACATTGGCGGTGTCAGGCACCTTTTCGATGTCCTCCAGGGTCATGTCCATGCGGGCAAGCTGCTGTTTAAGGAATTCCCCCGTCCCGCTGGCGCATTTGTTGCCGGAAAAGTTGTTGATTATCTTGCCCTGGTCGTCCAGCGAATAGACGATGAGGTCTTCCCCCCCCATGCTGACGACGGCGTTTGCCGTAATTCCCAGGTTCCGCAGCGCCGCTTCCACGCAGAGCGGTTCCAAAGTGCCGGATACGTCGAACATAAAGCGTCCTTCGTTTCCGGTGACTAAAGCGGGTATCCCTGGCGGAATATTTCCCGCTGCCAGCAGCCGGTGAACCGCCGCGCTAAAATCCCCCTCGTGGGGAACCGAGGCGCTCCAGACAGCGCGGCCGGCTGCGGCTGGGCTGTCGTACTCAAAAAGGGCCATCTTCAGGCTTGTTGATCCAATGTTGATACCAAGTGATTGCATATTGACCTATAATACCCTTTTCACGCCGTGCGTTTCAATGGTATAGTATAGAAGAAAGCGGCCTGGGGCCGTAAATATTTATTACAAGGAGAGTCAAGTATGAAAAAATGGGTTTGTACAGTATGCGGTTATGTGCACACGGGCGACAGCGCCCCGGACATCTGCCCCACTTGCAAGGCCCCTGCCGCCAAGTTTAAGGAGCAGGGCGCGGGCGGCGGATTTGCCGCTGAACATGTTGTCGGCGTTGCCAAGGGCGTGGATGCCGATATCGTAAAAGACCTGCAGGCGCACTTTAACGGCGAATGCTGCGAAGTGGGCATGTACCTGGCAATGGCCCGCGTGGCCCATCGCGAGGGCTATCCCGAAGTCGGCATATATTGGGAAAAAGCCGCCTGGGAAGAGGCTGAACACGCCGCCAAATTCGCCGAACTCCTCGGCGAGGTCGTTACCGACAGCACCAAGAAGAACCTGGAAATGCGGATCGAGGCCGAACACGGCGCCTGCGCCGGCAAGACCGACATCGCCAAGCGCGCCAAAGAGCAGGGCCTGGACGCGATCCACGACACCGTGCACGAAATGGCCCGCGACGAAGCCCGCCACTGCGCCGCCTTCAAAGGCCTGCTGAAGCACCACTTCGGATAATTTCTTTATTGTTCCTCACACGGAGGCACAGAGGCACGGTAAGGAAGAAGGAAAAGTAACGTGTTGTTGTTCGTAAGCGTTGCGGGATAGAATACTCACAATTCGCATACAACAACCCCTTTTCCCTCCGTGTCCCCTGTGCCTTAGTGCCTCCGTGAGGAATTTAGCGTCCAAATCCCTACTTATTTTGTGGGATGTCCGGTATTGTAGCAAAGCCTTTTTCCAGGTCCGCATCCGTGGGGATGTAGTCGGTCATCGACTTGCTGTTATACGCCATGTAGGCGGTCATGTCGAAGAAGCCCGTCCCGCTTAATCCAAACACAATCACCTTTTTCTCGCCGGTGCGCTTGCACTCCAGGGCCTCGTCTATCGCCGCCTTGATCGCGTGGGACGATTCCGGCGCGGGGAGAATCCCCTCCACCTTCATGAAGCGGACGGCGGCGTCAAAGACCGCTGTCTGCGCCTCGGCGCGGACTTCCAACTGGCCGTCGCGGCAGAGCTTCGACAGCAGGGCGCTCATGCCGTGGTAGCGAAGGCCGCCGGCATGGTTGGACGACGGAATAAAGCCGTTGCCCAGCGTCATCATCCGCATGAGCGGGGTGGTCTTTGCCGTGTCGCCAAAGTCGTAGGCATAGCGGCCGCGGGTAAGCGAGGGACAGGAAGCCGGTTCCACGGCGATAAAGCGGGCGTCCAGCTTGCCGGCGAGCTTGTCCCCCATGAATGGAGAGATAAGGCCGCCGAGGTTGGAGCCGCCGCCCGCGCAGCCGATGATGATGTCGGGCTTGATCCCGTACTTGTCCAGGGCGGTTTTGGTCTCCTGCCCGATTATCGACTGGTGCAACAGGACGTGGTTCAGCACGCTGCCCAGCACATAGCGGCACTTGTCGGTGGTAACGGCCTTTTCAATCGCCTCGGAGATGGCGCAGCCCAGCGAGCCGCCGGTACCGGGATTTTCCGCGAGGATCTTCCGCCCCGATTCGGTCGTGTCCGACGGGGAGGGAATCACGCCCGCGCCGTAGGCTTCCATCAGGGCCTTGCGGTAGGGCTTTTGCTCGGAGCTGATCTTTACCATATATACCGTCAGATCAATGCCGTAAAAGGCGCAGGCCATCGACATTGCCGAGCCCCACTGCCCCGCCCCGGTTTCCGTGGCAAGCGAGGTCAGCCCCTCCTCCTTCGCGTAATACGCCTGCGGGCCGGCGGAGTTCAGCTTGTGGGAGCCTGACGTGTTGGTTCCCTCGAACTTGTAGTAGATTTCGGCCGGGGTTTCCAGGTCTTTTTCCAGATAATACGCCCGGATCAGCGGCGAAGGCCGGTACGCCTTGTAAAAATCCTGAATACCCTCGGGAATGGGGATAAGCCGGGTGGTTTCGTCCAGTTCCTGCCTGACCAGCTCCTTACAAAAAACCGGTTCCAGGTCGGCCGCCGTCACGGGCTGCAAAGTTCCCGGATGGAGGATCGGATCGGGTTTTTCCTTCATGTCGGCCTTCAGGTTGTACCAGAATTTGGGTATTTCCGTCTCGTCGAGGTAGATCCGGGTGGGGATTGCGTGTGCCATAGTCTGCTCCTTTTGGGGCTGCGCCCCTGTGTTAAAATTACGTTTCTGTCAATAGAAACGCTTCTATACATAGAAACATACCGCACCGAAATACTTTTGTCAAGCAAAAAACGAAAAAAAATGAAAAAAAATATTCCCTCCCCATAATGTCAAAACAAGCCCCACAACCTTGACAAGCCTCGGCGGAGCGTGCGCGCGCGGGGGGCGCGGGCTGGCAAAAAATTTCTGGGCCTCCCCGCCAGAGGAGACGAGCGAATAAAATTAAAATGTGGAGTAGAAAAAATGCTGGCCGGCAAGAGGAACATGGTATGCGCGCTCGTTTTCGGAGCTACACTGCGTTTAATTAGATACAAAAAAGCCGGTCAGTGGCTCCGTAGGCGCTCGCCCGCTGGGCTTGCAAAAGCAAGCCCGCCTTCAATATTACAGCGACTTTTTTGGGGCTCTTGCCATGCTGACTCTTTTTTATGGACACTGCTTAACGCAGTGCTTGTTTTTTGG
>WRJO01000106.1 GCA_009778545.1 Treponema sp.
ATAATGGCAGTGTATTCCTCATGATCTATGAATGGGGAATCTGCAGGGTACCATAATACGGTTCCCGTATACTCGGTGGTTTCATCGATCTTTGTAACGGGTGTTTCTCCTGTCGCGGGTATGGTCACCCCTTGAATGTCGAAAATGCTCACGGCCAGAGGAACATCAAAGGGAGGGTCGCCGCATGCACTAAAAAAGAAGACAGGTATTAAGGCGATTAGTGCGGCTGCTATGCAGCGCATGACCCTTGGCTTTTTTGGGAATTCTTTTTTGTAGTACATTTTTTGCTCCTTAATTGACAGTATTTGTAATAAATACAAGCAAATTCCGTGCCAAGTTCCCAATTTTTCGCCATCTTTTTTGTAATTCCTTACTGGATAAGGATTTAGCTTCGCGACTAATTGAGCGGTTCGCAGAAAAAAGAGAAAAGTGTATATTTTTTCATACTAATTGACATTATTACATTATATAAAATCATAACATTATCATATAAAACCTGCAAAATTCCCCTCCGGAAACCCCGGAAACCGCATCAAGGTCTATGCAATGGCGCTAAAATTTACTATATTACTCATATATATTATGCAATTCAGTGAATTTAACCTGCATCCCGATCTGCAGCGGGGAATTGCCGGAGCGGAATATATCAACTGCATGCCGGTTCAGGAACAGGTGCTGACCCATGCCTTTGGCGGGCAGGACCTTTACGTGCAGTCACAAACTGGAACGGGAAAAACTGCGGCGTTTCTGGTGGTGATCTTCCAGCGGCTCCTTGCCGAAGACCTTCTGGCGGGAAAAAAAGCCCTTATCATGGCGCCGACCAGGGAACTGGCCGTTCAAATAGAGGAAGAGGCAAAGATGCTCGCCCGCTACCTGCCGTTCAAGGTGGGCAGTTTCTACGGCGGCGTTGGATATACCCAGCAGGAAAAGCTGCTGCGGGAAAATGTGCAGATAATGGTGGGAACGCCGGGACGTGTGCTCGATTTGAACAAGTCGGGGCGGATGAACCTGATGGACATCGCCTTTCTGGTGCTGGACGAAGCCGACCGTATGTTCGACATGGGCTTTTACCCCGACCTCCGCAAGCTGATCAGGGTAGTGCCGCCGGCGGATCGCCGCCAGACGATGCTGTTCAGCGCGACGCTAAACGCCTGGGTAAAAAATCTCGCGTGGGAATACACCCGCGAGCCGTTCGAGATTGAAATAAAGCCGGAGATTGTAACGGTTGAGGAAGTCGATCAGATCCTCTACCACGTTCCTTCCGAAGAAAAGATGCGGCTGCTGCTGGGCGTTCTGGAGCGGGAAAAGCCGGATAGCGCGATTGTGTTCTGCAACACCAAGCGATACACGGAAATCTGCGCGAAGCGGCTGCGGGCCAACGGCTACGACTGCGAATTTATCATCGGCGACCTGCCGCAGAACCGCCGCCTCAAGGTGATCGACGACGTAAAGGCAGGGAAAGCGAAACTGCTCGTGGCGACCGATGTCGCGGCGAGGGGCCTGGACATTGAGGGCCTGTCGATGGTGGTGAACTACGACCTTCCCGTTGAGGCGGAAAATTACGTGCACCGCATCGGGCGCACGGCGCGGGCGGGCAAGACCGGCAGGGCTATCACCCTGGCAAGCGAGCAGGACGTGTACGAGCTGCCCGCCATTGAACGCTACATCGGCAAAAAAATCCCCTCGGAAATTGCCGTGGCGGATCTGTACGCCGAGGATAAAAGCGCCGGGCAGCACATCCGCTCCGAGCTATACGAAGACCGTCGCGAGGAACGCCACTTGCACGGCAACGCCAAAGCCGGCGAAGGCAGGGGCGCGCGCCCCCACGGCCAGAACCGAGGCGGCGGGGACCGCAGCGGCGGCAAGAAGCGGGATGCCGCTCACGGTGGCAGAAAGGGCGATGCCCAGCGGCAAGGCCGCCGCCAGGACCAGCGGCAAGACCGTAAGCCAGACCAGCGCTCCGGACACCCGCAGGGACAGCGGCAAGACCAGCGGCAAGGCCAACGGCAAGGCCAACGGCCAGAGCAGCGGAGCGCCATGCCGGGAAGCGGCACACGGGGCAACGCGCAGGGCGCGTTAGGCGCACTCGGCGTCCAGGACGTCCAAAGCGTCCTTGGCCAGCACAACCCGCAGGACCTGAACCGCATGACCTTTGATGAACGGATGGCCCTGTACAAGGACAAGTACAACTCGGGACCAGGCGGGAAAAGCGGTTCAAAACCCGCCGGCGGGAAGCCTTCCGGGAAAAAGCGCGGCGGCAAACCAGGCGCCGCCGGGGCGAAAGGCGCAGGCCAGCGCGGAACGCCGCCGGTTACGAAACAGCCCGCAGAACAGGCCGCGGCCCCTGCGGCGGCCCCTGCGAAAAAAGGCGTTATCTCGCGCCTGTTGGGTTTGTTCGGAAAGAAGTAGGTGGCTATCGCCTGAATTCTGAAGTATACTTTAATTGGTATGAACAATTTCAGCCGCGTTCAATATTATATAATGTGTGTATCCGCTTTTTCCGGAAAAAAGGGTGTGGATAGGCAGAATGCCTTTAATTACCTCTACGAACATCAGGGAATAGAGTTTCTGATTGATTGTTATGAGGCCGAACATACCCTTTCTTTTGATGATGCTGTAGATGATTTAACGCAGGTCTGCAAAAATAACGGAGGAACTATTGAATGATCCTCTACCATGGTTCAAATATCGAAATTGACAAAATAGATTTAACTAAATGCCGGCCTTTCAAGGATTTTGGGAGGGGGTTTTATACCACCCTCCTCCAGGAGCAAGCCTGGGCAATGGCAAAGCGAACGGTACGGATTTACAAGAAGGGACTCCCCTGTATAACAGAGTTTTTTCTTGATGATGCAGCATTGGAAGATCCCCGGTTTAATATAAAACGTTTTGAGAAACCGGATATTGAATGGGCCAGGTTTGTGGTAAATAACCGAAATCATACTATTCACGATCTTTCCGTTTTGGAAAGCAACACGGACTGTAAATATGATATAGTAACGGGGCCTGTGGCCAATGATGATATTACCGCCTTGATGGACATATATCTGGCGGGAATTTTATCTGACACGGCTTTGGTTAAGGAATTGACCTTTCGTGAATTGAGCGATCAGGTATCATTTCACACAGAAAGGGCGGCCGCCTGTTTAATAAAAAACGGAGTGTACCATGGGTAACGAGAAAATCCGGTATATGATGGATTATGTTACCGCAACAGTCGTAACCTGTATCATGGAAGACCAGGGTCTCGCAGCAGATGAAGCTATGAAAGCATTTTACAATTCCCAGGTTTTCGACCGGCTCTGTGACATTGAAACCGGATTGTACCGGGAAAGCGGCGGATATGTATATGACCTCTATAAGATTGAAGTCGAACATGGCTGCCTTGTACAGCTTGAAATTTGATTTTTAATTACTAAAAAGCCTTTGCATGGAAGCTTCTTTTTCAATAGCATGAAAACACCATGAAGCACTTTTTAGCGCGCATTTCGAACCTGACATTCGGGCTGTTCCTGTATGCTCTGGGAATTGTTCTTACAATAAGGGCAAACATTGGATATTCTCCCTGGGACGTTTTTCACGCAGGAATTTCGCTAAAAACCGGAATGAGTATTGGAACAGCTTCAATATTAACAGGAGCAGCCATTGTAGGAGTCGTTTTGGTTTTTGGTGAAAAAATCGGACTTGGAACAATATTAAACATGGTCTTAATTGGCGTGTTCATCGATTTAATTTTAATGTCGAATATTATACCAAAACCGGAAAATCTGGTTTTTGGACTGCTCATGCTGATTATGGGATTATTTGTCGTTTCTCTTGGTTCGTACTTTTACATAAAAGCGGCGTTTGGCGCCGGCCCCAGAGACAGTTTAATGGTCGTTTTGAACAGAAAAACAAGGCTTCCGGTAGGCGTTTGCCGCAGCGCGATTGAACTTGCTGTAACAATTTTTGGATGGATTTTAGGCGGAATGGTTGGCATAGGGACGGCAATTTCCGTTATTGCAATAGGCTTTTTTATTCAATTAACTTTCGCCCTTTTAAAATTTGCCCCTTCCGCCGTCAAACACGAGACACTGCGCTGTACATACATAAATGTTATCAGAATTATCAGGAAAGAATAGCACGGAGTTAACGCATATAGCGCATGACACCAAATTTCAGCCCTTTTTTTTTCTTCGTCCTCTGCGCCTCCGCGCCTCTGCGTGAATGATTGGGAATAATGCCTCTGCGTGAGAATTTTCCGAAGTGGCAGCGCACGGGCGTTAGCACCCGGCACCACAGCCTAACCCGTTAAAATCTCGGCCAGTTCGGATTTCCAGTCGGCCGATTTCTGCATGGCGGCTTTTACCCCCAGCGCCTTGATCCGTTTAAGCTGCGTTTCGTCGTCGGCGCTGGTGACGACGATTACCGGGGCCGATTTGTCGGAAACCATAAGCCGTTTGATAAATTCCTCGCCGCTCATGTCCGCCAGAGACATGCCGGAAATTACCCATTCTGCGCTGCCCGCCTTGACTGAGGCGATCGCGTCCTCTCCCCTGGCAAAACTTTCGGAATCATGGCCCAATTCGGATAAAAAAGTCTTCATTATCTTGCGGAAAAATTCGCTGTTGTCAACGTGAACGATACGACTCATGATCTGCACCCCCTGTAGCTCCTTCCATGGTATCATTGAAAAAGCGTTTTTGCAAGAAAATAATCCATAATTTCTTGCTTGACTTTTATGGGGACCGGCCCCATCATTATTCAGGAGGCTAGAAATGGCAGAAATCACGAAAATTGCAGGTTCCGACATCGAAATCGCCCAGGCGGTGTACCCCCGGCACGCGCTCCACATCGACGATGTTGCCAAAAAAGCCGGGATTCCCGGCGAATATATCGAGCATCACGGGAAATACAAGGCAAAAGTTGACTATAATTTCCTGTTGAACAGCCAGAATACGAAGGACGGCAAGCTGATTTTGGTAACGGCCATTACTCCCACCCCCGCCGGCGAAGGAAAAACCACTACGACGGTCGGCGTTGCCGACGGCCTTGCCCGAATCGGCAAGAAGGTGCTAGTCGCCCTGCGGGAACCGTCGCTGGGGCCGGTTTTCGGCGTCAAAGGCGGCGCGGCAGGCGGCGGCTGGGCGCAGGTTATCCCCATGGAGGACATTAACCTCCACTTTA
>WRJO01000107.1 GCA_009778545.1 Treponema sp.
GGCGGCGGTCAGGTTTTATAAGCAAGCCATATCCCCCTGGCTGCCAAAGGCCTGCCGGTACTATCCGACCTGTTCCGTCTACGCTGCCGAAGCAATCGAGAAACACGGTTTTTCACGCGGCTCGCTGTTAGCCGCAAAACGGATCCTGCGCTGCCACCCGTTTCATCAGGGCGGCTATGATCCCGTACCGTAAGGTACGCAGTTCCAGACATGGAGGATTAAGGAAATATATGGAAAAAAACACGATACTGGCGATAGCGCTTTCTGTCGTTGTGCTCATCGGCTTTTCTGTCTGGCAGGGAATCGCCGGCCAAAAACGGGCTGCCAATGCCCCGCCACCCGTTCCCGCCCAGCCGGCGCCGTCTCCGCAGCCGATGCAGAGCCCGCCGGAAACAATGCCGCCTGCGGCGCCAATGCCCTCGGCCCCGGACGCGGCGGCAGGCATGGCGGCGCTGGACGGCGGTCCCGAAACCGAAGAAGAAGTAAAGATCGAAACGGATCTGTTCACGGTTATTCTGACCAATGCCGGAGGCGACATTGTTTCATTCAAGCTCAACGAACACGACGACAAGGACGATCTTGTGGAAATGGTTCTTTCGGGCGACAGAGAAGCCCGTGCGTTCGCCATCGCGTTCGGCGGCCTGAACACTCCGCCGGTAACGTCCCTTTTCCATGTGGAAAAAGAATCGAATTATTCGGTTAAGTTTTATCGCGACTTTTCCATTCCGAATCCATATTCTCCCATGGAAGCCCAGTTCAGGCTGACGAAGAAATACGAATTCAATCCCGGCGATTATATGTTTAAGCTGACCGTTACCCTGGACGGCGGCTATTCGACGCCGGGCTTTAACTTTGGCGGCAGCGCGTATACCCTGTCTTTCGGTCCCCAAATCGGCCCGCGCTTTGAAAAACTCGACAACCGCTACGATTACCGCCACTACATCACCTTTACCAACGGCAAGCGTAAAACAGAAAAGCCGAACGACCTTGCTGTGATCAGCACTAACCCGAAATGGGCGGCGATCTGCGGCAAATATTTCGCCTGTATCGCCGTTCCGCTGCTTGCCCAGTACGACATCAATTTTTCTGACAGGCCCGAAGCCGGCCTTCCCGCAGCTTCTCGCCTGAACATAATACGCCCCCCGCTGAACAGCCCCAGGGCGGACGATGTCTACTATTTCTACCTTGGCCCCAAAAATCAGGAAACGCTCAACAGGTACAACACCGGAAACAACAGCTTTGGACTGATGGACATGCAGCTTATCGAAGTGTCCAACACCAGGGGCATTTTAAATCCGCTTGAAAAAGCCCTTAAATGGCTGCTATTGATTTTTTACCGAATGATTCCGAACTACGGCATCGCCATAATCCTGTTAACGCTGACGATAAAAATTGTTTTCTTCCCGCTTACCAAAAAAGGTTCGGAAGCAACCCTGCGTATGCAGGCGCTGTCGCCAAAAATCAAGGAAATACAGACGAAGTACAAGGACAATCCCCAGAAAATGAACGCCGAAATGGGAGAGCTGTACAAAAAAGAGGGGTACAATCCCCTGTCCGGCTGCCTTCCCATGCTGCTGCAGTTCCCCATTTTCTTTGCGATGTATAATCTTTTTAACAACCATTTTGATCTGCGGGGCGCGATGTTTATTCCCGGCTGGATTCCCGATCTTTCACAGCCAGAATTTATCGTGCAGTTTCCGCCGGGATTCAGCATACCGTTCGTTGGCTGGACAGCCCTGCGACTTCTGCCGTTTATCTACGTCGGCTCGCAGCTTTTATACGGCAAGGTGACGCAGACTCCCGATCAGCAAAGCAACACACAGATGAAGATGATGCTCTACGTTATGCCGATTGTCTTCTTCTTCATTTTGTATGATGTTCCGTCGGGATTGCTGGTATACTGGATTTTCTCGAACTTGCTCACACTTGTTCAGCAGGTGGTGATCAACAAATACATCATCCCCAGAAAAAAGGCGCAGCAGGAAGCAAGTGCGCCGGCGGTAATAGCGCCGCAAAAGAAAAAGAAGAAGTAATGGAGGTGTTGTCACCGCAAAGCGGTGACATTCGATAAATTCCGCCGCTCACGCGGCGTATAAAGAGTTATCGTCACCGCTTTGCGGTGACATTCGATAAATTCCGCCGCTCACGCGGCGTATAAAGAGGGTAAAAAGATGATATACGAATTTGAAGGGCGCACGGAAAAAGAGGCCATCGATAACGCGGCTGAAGCGCTGGGCATTGAAAAGGACGACTTTGACGTGGAGATTCTGGAAACACAGCGTCAGGGCCTGTTCAAGAAAGGCCATGTGCGGATAAAGGTGCACACCGACAGGCCGGTTTCGTCTGCATATTCGGGAAATGAAAATGCTGCCGGCAATGTTCCTCCGCCTGCCAGGGGCCGTCCAGCGGAGGGTTCCGCTGAAGTCCGGAACTGGGACCCTGCGGCGCAAAACACGTTCGAGCAGAAAATGACCGCCTTTGTCGCCGGCCTTATCGAGCGCATGGGCTACCCCGGCAAGGTTACGGTGCTGTTCAGGGAAGAATTTAAGCTGGGCCTGAAAATCGATTCGGATCACTCGTCGATACTGATTGGAAAAAAAGGCAAAAACCTCGACGCGCTGCAATTGCTGGTTAATATTTACGCGGGGCGGCAAGGGCGCGAGGACATACGGATCATCCTGGACAGCGAAAACTACCGCATCCGCCGCGAGGAATCGCTGGTGCGGCTTGCCTATACCGTCGCCGACCGCGTCAGGGAAAGCCGGGGCTCGATTCTGCTTGAGCCGATGAATCCCTTTGACCGCCGCCTTATCCACACGACATTGAATGACATTACCGATGTGGAAACAAAGAGCGAAGGCGAAGGCCTGTACAAACAGGTGCGGGTGTATTACCGGGGTTTAAAATAGGGCTGTTCGGAAACCAACCGAGTTGCCGAACAAGTCCAGTAATTTCCGGCGGGGAGCGTTGTTTTAAAAGTATGAAAAACAAATATATACTGGCCATGATTTTTTTCGCGGTATTGCCGCCGCTTTTCTGCGATCCTCTTGCAGATCTGACAGGCGCGCAGAGGGCGGCGGAGCTGCGTGCCGCTGAAGGGCCGATCACCGAAGTGCAGATCAGAAACCCACGTCCCCTTATCGCGCCGTCGCATGAACTGGTGCGGGCTGCGGTAAATGGCGCGTTGGGCAGCCTCGACCCCAATTTGTTCGTTGAAACCCTCTCCCTGTACCGCAAGCCGGACGGCGGCGCGGCATGGAGCGGCGATGAGCGTGCCGCCCTGTTCAACCAGCTAACCGCGTTAAGCACACTTGCCGGGATTCAGTACTATTCGGAAAGCCGCAAAGCCATGCGGACATTTTACGAATCCTCGCAGGTTATCGACAGCCTCGCGAATAAAAATCCGCTGCCCGATCCGGTTTTTGCCGCGCCCCCTTCGGCGCTGACCATATACGCCCGGCAAAAAGACCTTACCTTTGGCGACAATATTTACCGCTTCGACTACAGCACCGGCGCGGATGCCATTATCTTCGTGCAGGAAAATCTGACGGCGATGAACGCGGGCATTATCCCGGCGGTAGGCAAAAACAAATTCCGCACGGTCATAGCGGCAATCGACGCCGGCGATTCGATATTGATATACGCCGCAGCGATGGCAAAGACCGCCGCCCTTCCCGGCATGGGCGACCGCATCGGCTCGTCCTTCACCAGCCGCGCCCAGGCAATCCTCACCTGGTTCACCACCCGCGCCAATAACGTTTTTCGCTAATTTCACGCAGAGGCGCAAAAGCACGGAGAACGTTATTCCAAAGTTCCTCACGCAGAGGCGCAAAGGCGCAGAGAACGCAGAGGGGGGAAGAAGTGATTAGTAGTTAGTGAGTAGTGGTTAGTTCGCATGTAGTATTCCGGTTATCCGAAATATAAAACTGATCACTATCCACTATCCACTATCCACTTCCTTTCTGCTTCTTCGCATGGCTTGAAGATTGCGGTTAGCCCGCGAATAACGAATCGCCCGCTGGGCTTGCAAAAGCAAGCCCGCCTTCAATGTTACAACGACTCTTTTGGGGCTCTTGCCATGCTGACTCTTTTTATGGACACTGCTTAACGCAGTGCTTGTTTTTTGGCACCCTCAGATTTTTGCCGCCTGTGTACCCCATGCCCCAGCGCAAAACTAGACCCACAGTTACTCGGTTAAAGCCCCGGCGGGGCGGGGGGCGCGGGGCGCGCGCGGGCTGGCAAAAAATTTCCGGATTTCCCCGCTGGAGGAGACGAGCGAGAAAAATTTTAAACCAGGGTACAGAAAATGCCTGACCACTTGATAATCTGATTATGGATAGTTACTCCTAACAAGAAGCATCAAGTGGTCAGGTGGCTCCGCAGGCGAACTCACCCAGGTTTTTGACACGCACGCGCCGCCCCCCATCGGGGGTTTACGGAGGGAACGTGGGGCAAGTTTAGCGCGGGGATTAGTTTCGCAGCTACTAACTCCTAAATTGTTAAGGTACAGAGAATTGCACGGTGAACGAAATTGTGCGAAACGAGAGCGGCGGTGTGGTCATGCGGCCACACCGCTAACGCTGTTTCTAATATCTAGGCTCGACGAAACCGGGCGGATTTCCGGGCGGCAGATTATTGACATATCTCGCGGCATTGTATCCGGCGACACGTCCGTAAATTTGTATATCCAGAACGGAGTTTCCGCCTTCACGGTTTCCGCCGTGGATACCGCCGGTAACTTCGCCGGCAGCATAGAGGCCGGGTATTGGAGTGCCGGTGATTTTCACGCCATTGCGGTTGAAAGTTTGCCCCTGGGGATTGGTGTTGTTGCCGGGGATGTCTGTCACGCTGAGTCCGCTGGCGGCGAGTACCTCGGTATTCCTGTTTACCGCTATGCCGCCCATGGTAAAGTGAATCCCGGGCGCCAGCCAAAGGCAGTACCAGGGGCCTGTGCTTAAATCGTTGTTCCCTGTGTAGATGCTGCCGGGAGACGCGTGCGGGTCCTGGGCTCTTTTGTTCGGGCCATTGGGAATGGCTACAAATTCTGCCCATTCGGTGAGTGTTTGCTGGAGGGTCGCCAAAGGAGCGCCAATGTAATTGGCAACATCGCTCAGGTCCTGGTATGACTTCATGA
>WRJO01000108.1 GCA_009778545.1 Treponema sp.
CTATTACCGCCGCCTGGTCGACGAATACCCCCAAAGCAGCCGCGCCAACGATGCCCGCAGGAGGATCTCCTACCTGGAACGGTACTACATCAATATTCAGTAACGTAACAGGAGGTAGACCCTAAATTCGCTGGGTGTGGTGGTAGGCGGCGGTGCGGAGCTGTTTAACTGTGCTGTCTTGCAGGTAGTCGTCGAAGGGCATCATGCGGTCGATGCAGGAATTGTTCGCGGCGGCATCGTCCTGGGGCAAAATCTCGATAATGCGGTTGGCGATCGAATTGATAAATTCATGATCGTGCGAGTTAAAAAGAATTACGCCGGAAAATTCGGCAAGCCCGTCGTTGAGGGCGGTTATCGCCTCAAGGTCGAGGTGGTTGGTCGGCTCGTCGAGGATTAGCACATTCGCGCCGGAAAGCATCATTTTGGCGAGCATGCAGCGGACCCGTTCGCCGCCGGAGAGCACATTAACCGGCTTTAACGCCTCGTCGCCGGAAAAAAGCATTCGGCCAAGGAAGCTGCGGACATAAGTGTCGTCCTGATCCGGCGAGTACTGCTTGAGCCAGTCGGTGATGGAAAGCGAGGAACTGAAAAAAGCGGAGTTCTCTTTGGGGAAGTAGGAGAATGCCGTTGTCTGCCCCCAGTAATAATCGCCGGCCTCCGCTTTTTTCTCACCGGCGATAATGTCGAATAACGCGGATTTCGAGGCGTGCTCGCTGCCAACAAAGGCGATTTTGTCGCCTTTGTTCACCACCAGCGAAAAGTCACGCAAAAGCCGCGTTCCCTCGAACGTAAAATTGAGTTTTTCCGCCCGCAGCACGTTGTTGCCGATCTCCCGCTCGCTCTTGAAACCGGCATAGGGAAATTTGCGGCTCGTAACCGGCACGTTGTCCAGGTCGAGTTTTTCCAGCACCTTTTTCCGGCTGGTTGCCTGGCGGCTCTTGCTGGCGTTGGACGCGAAACGCTGGATAAATTCCTTGAGTTCCTTGGCCTTGTCCTCCCGCTTTTTAAGCTGCTCCCGCGCCTGCCGCTGGAGGATCTGGCTCATCTGATACCAGAAATCGTAGTTCCCCGAATAGGGGGTAATTCTGCCGTAGTCAATGTCGCAGACATGGGTGCAGACGGCGTTGAGAAAATGGCGGTCGTGGGAAACTACAATCACCGTGTTGGGAAAATCAATGAGAAAGTCCTCCAGCCACGAGATCGATTCGAGGTCGAGGCCGTTGGTCGGTTCGTCCAAAAGCAGAATATCCGGGCTGCCGAACAGCGCCTGCGCCAGCAAAACCCGAACCTTTTTCGACTCGTCCAGTTCCGCCATCAGCTTGTCGTGATCTTCCTCGTCCAGCCCCAGCCCCGAAAGCAGTTGCCCCGCCTGCGCCTCCGCCTCCCAGCCGTCCAGTTCCGCGAAATCCGCCTCAAGCTCGCTTGCCCGTATCCCGTCTGCTTCGGAAAAATCCTCTTTCGCGTAAATCTCTTCCCGCTCTTTCATGATCCCGTGGAGTTTCGCGTACCCGATGATTACCGTTTCCCGTGCGGGGTATTCCTCGAAAGCAAAATGATCCTGTTTGAGCACGGCGATCCGCTCGTTTTTGCCGATTGAAATTTCGCCCCTGTCGTGCTCGCTCTCGCCTGAGAGTATCTTGAGGAAAGTCGATTTTCCCGCCCCATTCGCGCCAATTATCCCGTAACAGTTGCCGGGCGTAAACTTGAGATTAACATCCTTAAAAAGCGTCCGCTCCCCGAACCCCAAGCTGAGATCAGTAATAGTTATCATTTAGAAAAACCTTACCAAAAACCGCCCTTTGAAGCAAGTCGCCTCCTCCCCCCACTTGTTATTTAGGCAAGTACAGAAACAAATGCATCTTTGTGTACAAACAGGAAAACACACTGGTAAACAATCAAACTTGACTCATGGAATACCGGAACAGGTCAACAAGGGGCGGGGCAGCGGGCTGCCAAAAAAATTCTGGAACTCCCCGCCGTAATAGACCTGTGAGAAAAATCAAAAACTAGCTTTTGAGACAAGCAGTCGAATCCGCTCCCCCTTTTGTTATATAGGCAAGTACAGAAACAAATGCATCTTTGTGTACAAGCAGGAAAACACCCCCAAAAAATGCGGCGGCGGGTGTCGGTGGTAAGTGTGCCGTGCGATGAGCGCGGTGCACTTGACCTCCGACGGGCCCCGAAGTAATGGTATTTGGGTGTTTTCCTGAATAGCCAACAAAATCATACATTTCCATGCTAGTACTTGACTTTTATTGTGTTTTTTGGGCATATTTATTCCATGAAGACTGTGTTTGTGAAGCCTGAGTCAGCGGAGCGGAAGTGGTTTGTGATTGACGCTGAGGGCAAGATTTTGGGCAGGGTTGCGGCAAAGGTCGCGTCCATAGTCCGGGGCAAAACCAAGGCAAATTTCACGCCCCATCAGGAAATGGGGGACTATGTGGTGATTGTCAACGCCGATAAAGTCGCCGTTTCCGGCAGAAAGGCCCAGCAGAAGATGTATTATCGCCATTCGGGGTATGTAGGCGGCCTGAAAGCCAGTAATTTTGAGAAACTCATCGCCAGACACCCCACCCAGCCCATGGAAAACGCCATAAAGGGCATGCTTCCCAAGGGCCCGCTGGGCAGAAAGCTGGCCAGGAACGCCAAAGTGTACGCCGGGGCGGCGCATCCCCATGGAGCGCAAAACCCCACGGCGATTGAAGTGTAAGGATATGAGGAGGCGCCACCTATGGTGGCGTTCGATTGAATTCGCCGCCCAAGCGGCGTGGAATTAGGAGTTAAAGTGGTTAAGAATCTCGGAATTGGCACCGGAAGAAGAAAAACCTCGGTAGCGAGGGTGTATGTCCGCAGCGGAAGCGGAAAAATATCGGTAAACGGCAAGGAACTGGGCGATTACTTCCCCCAGGGCGAACATTCGATAATGGTCCGCCAGCCCCTAATGGTAACCGCCAGCGAAAACAAGTTTGACGTTCTGATAAACGTATACGGCGGCGGGAACAACGGCCAGGCTGGCGCATGCCGCCACGGCCTTGCCCGCGCCCTTTGCCAGGTGGATCAGACCAACTACACCAGCCTGCGGAGCAACGGCTACCTGACCCGCGACTCCCGCATGGTTGAGCGGAAAAAATACGGCAGACGCGGCGCCCGCCGCCGCTTCCAGTTCTCCAAACGGTAGCTTACAGACTTTTCCGGAATATTTCACACAGAGGCACAAAGGCACAGAGATTACAGAGGGGGTACTAATTTTACATAACCCCTGTGCTTCCGTGCCTCCGTGAGAGATAATAGAGAATAATGTGGTTGTTATTTCAATAAAATATGGAACTGATGAAGAACTGCGGAAGGTTGAACTTTCCGACGGTTCTTTTTTTTCGTTCAGGACCTGTTACCTTCCTCCGGCTTTATTAAGCGAAAATATTTTTACCCCCGGTGCCGACGAAAGCCGCCAGCTTGGCGGCGATGAGGAAGAAGGCCTGCGGTTCGCGTCGGCGTGCCTGCGGGCGGAAAAGGCGGCGCTGCAGCTTATTGCCCGCGCGGAGCAGAGCGTCTTCGGCATGGGGCGCAAACTGAAAAAAAGGGGATTCGATCCCTCCTGCGTCAGCGCCGTCATTGACCGGTTATGCGAAATGGAACTCATCGACGACCGCCGCTATGCCCGCCTCTGGCTGGAAACAAGGATCAGCCGGCAGGGCTCAAGCCCCTGGCGGTTGTTGGCCGCGCTGCGCTCCCGGGGCATTGACCGCGCCGATGCCGATTCGGCATTAAAAGAAACGCTGGACGAAGAAGCCGAGTTCCGCCTTTTGCAGCAGTATGCGGAAAAACTCGCGCGAAAACAAGAACGCAAACGCACGGCAAAAACCGCCGGCCAGGACAGTGCGGCGGCGGCGCTCCAGGCGCTTAAATTCCAGCTCAGAAGCGAAGGCTTTTCAACCACCGCCATCCAACGCTTCTTCGAAATATAATCCCCCGCCCCTAGTTGGCCTGTTCCGGTACTGTGCGGGTCAAGTTTAGCCCTTTAGGGCGGGGTTGTTGTTTTTTTTGCTGTTTTATTATTCGTTCGTTCCCTGAAATGGTGTAAGGTATAGTCTACCGTGCCCTTGGCAATGCCCATGACGTCGGCAATTTGCTGGTTGGTGGGATCGGGACGCATCAGTTCAAGCTGCTTCCTCATATTTGCAAGCCGTTTTCGTCCCCGCTTGAGCCGATCCCTTAAACGCTGTGCGGCGATGCTGTCCTGCTGCATTGATTGTAAATTTTTTTCATAAAAAAGGCACCGGAAGAATTGACAGTTGGTACGTTCCCGCTGTATGTTAATTTTCTTTTCCCGATCTGCCCTCTTTTTCCTCAGTTTATCGATCATTCCTCTCAGCTCATCCGGTTCAACACCCAGCTTTGGGGAAACCCTTTCCAGAAAATCATCAGAGACATAGCAGGAACATTTTAAAAAGAGGATTAACAACTGACGGCGGTTTCTGATTTTTATTCGTTTTTCCGGCGCATCTTCGGGGAATTCGTCGTATTCGGGTTTTTCTTCGCCGACATACATGTCAGGAATCTGGGTAAGCCATGCCGTAGTTTCGGCGGTATATTTGCGTGCCTGACACACACGGTATTCTTTAACCGTCATTCGGACCATTGTTCCTATATAGGTTTCAAATGCCGAGCCGTTTTCCCGGTAATTGATTATGGCCCGTCTTATACGGGGATACAGCCATGACACATAATCCTCATAATCTTCTCTTGTAAATCCGGAATTACAAAAAGTATCTTCATCAATAAATTTGAATATCGCCCCCTCCAATTCTTTCTTCTCCAGCAGTCCAGCCGAATAATCCGCATAAAGCTCGTTGAGCGAAATCGTACAGTGCATATATTCTCCTGAACAAAATATATGCAGGGAAGGAAACTACGCGAAATTTTTTAAAATAAAGATGATGTTTGTAATGTGTAATTTTTTTCCATTACA
>WRJO01000109.1 GCA_009778545.1 Treponema sp.
GGCATCGCCGAAACCTTTACCAAGGGATTTATCTCCAGCCAGTTCAGCGACGCGATTTCGTTTTCGATTTTAATCATCGTGCTGCTGCTCAGGCCCGCCGGCATACTCGGCAAAAAAGCGCGGGTGAAGGTGTAGGACATGGCGCCGAAATTTCCCTTCCGGTCAACGATACTACTCGCCGTCATCGGGATTCTGGCGGTGGCCCTTCCCCTGCTATTGATGAGGATCGGCGTTCTGGACGCATATACTGCCCGCGTCCTTACCATGGGCGGGGTGAACGCGATCATGGCGATGTCGGTTAACATGATCGTCGGCATTACGGGGCAGCTCTCCCTGGGGCAGGCGGGCTTTCTGGCAATCGGCGCGTACTCCTGCATTTTTTTCAATTTCGACCTCGGCCTGCCGCTGCCGCTTGCCGTGTTGTGCGCCGTCCTTGTCACCACGTTCGCCGGTTTCCTCATCGGCTTTCCCGTGCTGAAGCTGTCCGGCGATTACCTCGCCATCGTCACCCTTGGCTTCGGCGAGATTATCCGCGTGGTGTTCATCAACCTCAAGTCCCTCACCGGCGGCCCCAACGGCAGAACCTTTACCACCGAAATGGTGATGAACGGCGAGCTTGCCTTTGCCGTTACCACGGCGTCGATGATCGTCGTCCTTGCCCTGCTGCAGAATTTTCTCCGTTCCACCTACGGCAGGGCGATAAAGGCGTGCCGGGAGGATGAAATTGCAGCTAACGCAAACGGGATCAACATCTTCCGCTACAAGATGCTGGGCTTTGTCATTGCCGCCTTTATCGCCGGCATTGGCGGCTGCATTTACGTTATGGTTGTCGGCTTCGTCAAGCCCGACGTGGCGCAGTTCCTCAAGTCGATAGAGTTTTTGATCTATGTGGTTCTCGGCGGCATGGGTTCCATGACCGGCGCGATTCTCGCTTCCTATGTGCTCACCTACCTGCAGGAATTTTTGCGCTTCCTCCAGGATTACCGCCTGCTGATCTACCCGGTGATATTGATCCTCTTCATGCTGTTCCGACCCAAAGGCCTGCTGGGAATGAAGGAATTTTCCTTTATCGGCTTTATTGACAAAATCGGCGGCAGGCTGTCCGCCCGCTCAAAGAAGGCACAATTATGATCGGGGAACTGCGGCTGAAGGTCCAGGACCTTTCCATCGACTTTGGCGGGCTAAAGGCGGTCAGCGGCTTTTCCTGCGAGCTGTGCCATGGGGAGCTGGTGGGCCTCATCGGTCCCAACGGGGCGGGCAAGACGACGGTCTTTAACATGCTGTCGGGGATCTATACGCCCACCGGCGGGCGGATAGAATTCCGCGACCGGCAGGGCGGCGCACACCTTGCCGCGAAGCTGAATCCGGCAAAACTGAACCGCATCGGCCTTGCCCGCACCTTCCAGAACATCCGGCTGTTTGCCAACCTTTCCGTCGAGGACAACATCCGCATCGCCCTCCATTCCGGCAGGGCGGAAAACCCCGTCGACGCGCTCTTCCGCCTGAAACGCTTCCGGCTCGACGAGCAGAAAATGGGCGAGCGGACCGTCGAACTGCTCTCCCTTTTTAAAATCGAAAAAAAGAAGGGCGAGCTTGCCCGCAACCTTCCCTACGGCGAGCAGCGCAAGCTGGAGATCGCCCGCGCCCTGGCTTCCAACCCCTGCCTCCTCTTGCTGGACGAGCCGGCGGCGGGGATGAACCCCCAGGAAACCGAAGAGCTGATGAAGATAATCGGCTTTATCAGAAACGAATTTCACCTGACGATTCTATTGATAGAGCATGACATGCGGCTGGTGATGGGGATCTGCGAACGGCTGCTGGTTTTGGACTACGGCAGGACCATCGCCGCCGGAACGCCGGAACAGATTCGGCAGGACCCTGCGGTAATAAAGGCCTACCTTGGGACGGAGGCGGCGCATGGGTAGCCTTTTGAAGGTAGAGAACCTCGTTGTCAATTACGGGGCAATCCGCGCCCTGCGGGGAATTTCCTTTGAAGTCGCCGAGGGAGAGATCATCACCCTTATCGGGGCGAACGGCGCGGGAAAAAGCACCACCCTCTGCGCCATTTCCAACATCATCAAAAAAAGTTCCGGCGCGGTGATTTTTGGCGGCAGGGACATAAGCGCCGTGCCGCCGGACCGCATCGTGGGCGCGGGGCTGGTGCAGGTTCCCGAGGGCAGGCGCGTTTTTGCCAACCTTACCGTGCGCGACAACCTGGAAATGGGGGCATACACCCGCCGCGCCGTCACTTCCGGCGAGCGGCAGGCGATCCGCGCAGATATGGAAAAGGTCTTTGACATTTTCCCCCGGCTCAGGGAGCGGATACGGCAGGTAGCGGGAACCCTTTCCGGCGGCGAACAGCAGATGCTGGCAATGGGCCGCTCCCTCATGGCCGCCCCGAAACTCCTGCTGCTGGACGAGCCGTCGATGGGGCTTGCCCCGATCCTCGTCGACGAGATTTTTTCGGTGATCAAGGGGATCAACCGGGAGGGAACGACGGTGCTGCTCGTCGAGCAGAACGCGTACAAGGCCCTGGCGCTGGCGTCGCGGGCGTACATCCTGGAAACCGGCGAAATCGTAAAAAGCGGCATGGCCGCCGACTTAATGCAAGACGAAGCGGTAAAAGCCGCCTACTTGGGAGGTTGATTATAAAAACCCGGAGCCGGAAAATACCCTAATAGCGGTAACACTGGGTGTCGGAGGCAAGCGTGCCGTGCGTACAGCACGGTGCGTTTGGCCTCTGACGGGCCCCAAAGTAAACCTATTTGGGTATTTTCCGGATTCTATTTTTAGCGGAGGATTTATTTATGATCGTATCGAGAATTATGACTAAAAACCCGATTGTTTTTCATCCCGATGTTTCGCTGACGGATGCCCGCTCGCTGATGGACCGGGAAAAAATCGGCCATGTGCCGGTATTGAACAAAAATGACGAGCTCGTGGGGCTGGTAACGCGGGAAGACCTCCTGAAAGCCGGCCCTTCCCCGGCGACCAGCCTGGATATGTACGAGATAAGCTACCTGCTTTCCAAAATGACCGTCGAAAAGGCCATGGAAAAAGAGGTGATCACCGTGCAGGAAAACGAGCCGGTGGAAGAAGCGGCGCGGATCATGGCGGACAGGGGCATCGGCTGCCTGCCCGTGATGGACGGCTCCCTGCTGGTGGGCATCGTTACCGATACCGACCTTTTTCACGCATTTGTCAACGCATTCGGGGCGCGGCACAACGGCGTGCGGATCACGATCAACTTCAAGGAGAAGCCCGGCCAGCTTGCCGCGTTTGCCGGCGCAGTGGCAGGGGAGGGCGGCAACATCGTCGCTTTTGTGTCATCCGAGGGAGACGACATGGCCCACCGCCGCGCCACCCTGAAGATCACCGGCATCAGCCGCGCCGCCGTAGAAGCCGCCGCCCGCGCCCTGGACGGCGCCGAGATAGAAGACATCCGCGAGTAGGGAAAATAACAGGATCAACGAATTACACGAATTAGCGCGAATGAATTAGGGATTAAGTATCGTAGTTCGAATACCCCCTATTCCCCATTCGTTTACATTCGCGTAATTCGTTGACTCTTTTATGAGGCATCTTGACCGCTTGCCCTGATTGGGCGTTTTCGGTACAATTAACTTAGATTTTGAGGTTGGAGTTTTTTAGATGGCTATTCTCAGTACGGTGCTTTTGGTTTTTTTCGTAATTATCGCTGTTTTGCTGGTGCTGCTGGTGCTGATCCAGAACGAGGAAGGAGACAGCCTGGGGGGAATTTTTGCCGGGGGCAGCGGGTCCGCCTTTGGTTCCCGCTCGGGGAATGTGCTTACCCGCGTCACGACGGTGCTGGGTTCGCTGTTTTTGATCATCAGCCTTGGCCTTGCCTTGCTTAACCGGACACCCGGCGGCGCAGGCGTGGAGGCGGCGGGACGGGAACTTTCCGGCGGAGCGGCGGCGACAGACTGGCTGGAAGAAGAGCTTAACCCGCGCTCCGATTTTACGCAAGACGAGATTGTTTTCAATGACGATTATGAAGAAGATCGTTTCGGAGATGTAAACCCGGAAACAGGGATTATAGAGACAGCGGAAAACAATACAGAGATTTCAGAAACTGAGGCCGCCGAGTAGCTGCAGGCAGACCGGGGGTGCGGATGTTGCTGCATAAACTATTTCCGCCGGAATACATCAAAGTAGACCTGGAAGCGGCAACCAGGGACGAAGCTTTTAACGAACTCGCCGAACAACTCTGCAAAGCCGGAAAGTTAGACTGCCGGGAGGCGGTTGTAAGCGCCATAACGGAGCGCGAGGCAAAGATGTCCACCGGCATCCTCAAGGGCATTGCCGTTCCCCACGGAAAAACTTCTGCGGTGCAATCAATATGCGGCGTACTGGGCATTTCCCGCAGGGGGATTGACTATGACGCCCTGGACGGCGAACCGGTGTACATCCTGTTTATGGTCGTCGCGCCGCCTGAGGAAACCGAACAGCATCTGCTGATCCTCAAGCGGATGGCGGAACTGCTGGAAAACCCGCAGTTTCAGATCGATCTGCAATCCCAGGCAGATTCACAGGGCGTGCATGCCATCATCCGCAAATACGAAAAGGGCAAAAGCAGCTAACGCTTCCAGTACTCCGGGGTAAAGAGAATAAACACCGTCCACAATTCCAGCCTTCCGGTGATCATCACCAGGGAATAAAACAGCTTGAGAAAGTTGGGGAATTCGCTGTAATTATGGTACGGCCCCAGCGAGCCTAAACCGATGCCTATGTTGCCGATAAAGCCAAGGGATGCCGTAAACGATGAAAAAATATCATAGCCCCAGGCGGCGGTTACCAGGGTGGTAATGCCTGCAATCATAAAATACAGAAATACAAAGCCAGAAACCCCGTATACTACGTCCTTTCGTCCAACTTTTTTGTTGAGGTGGATGCTGAATATTCCCCGTGGATAGAGGATCCGCCGAA
>WRJO01000110.1 GCA_009778545.1 Treponema sp.
CCCCTCTTCGTTGGTTATCCTGAATGTTTTTATCCGTGCATTGTCCTTATATAAATTTGGTTTGGCAAAGGACACAAAGCCGTTGGAAATAGTCAGATTTTTGCCCTGAACAAACTTCACCGTTAACTTTACCCCAATGCCGGTTCCCTTTTCCCCTTCTACCCAGCATTCGCCGATTTTGATTCCCATTTTGTCGGCGGAGTACCTTGTATTGCCCTCAACCAACGTGGAACTTGCCGTTATCCATTTTCCGTCGCTGAACACCGGCCTGTTTCCCAGATCATCCCAGATGCTGGTAGAAATGCCCGAAAAATACGGCTTTGCATCGGATGAATAAAGAAGCGGAATGCCGTCCGGAAGAAGGAGAAGCAGGTATCTCGCGCTGGTATTATTGCTCCACTGGATGGCAATAAAATCTACGCCGTTTTCATTGGTTATACGATAGGTCCCCGTTAGGCGGTTCCTTTTCGGCATCGCGTCCAGTTCGTCCATTTCAGGGTCGTAATCATCGCTGTTCACGCTGAACGTCTCGATCTGGTTATTGGACAAGAACTTAAAGCACAGATTTTTATCGGCGCTTGCATACTCGGGATTGTTTATAAACACTCCATTGGGAATAATAGTCTGCCCATAGACGGATGCCGCCAATGCCAGAAACAAGACAAATAATACCTTCCTCATAAGTTACCCTCCTTCGCGTTACGCCCTTATAAAAGCGACTACGCATTAATACCACACTATCATATCAAACGGGCTGGTTAAAAGACTGTTAAAAGAACCCGCACCTCATTATAACAATTCCTTATACCTCCATACAAAGACCTTCTTCATCACCGTAGCGAGAATCATGTAGGCCAGGATTATTCCAATAAGATAGGGGAAGAAAAGAAGCGGCAGACGGGTCATTTGCAGCTGCTGCCCCAGCCAGGTATAGGGAATGATGGTTCCTGCGGCAATCCCCATGGTGGTAAGCAGGGTAAGTTGGGCCGATGCCCTGCTTTGGATAAAGGGCACCTTTGGTGTACGGATCATGTGAATGACCAGGGTCTGTGACCACAGCGATTCCACAAACCAGCCTGTATGGAAAAGGCTGATAAAAAACACCTGCGCCTCGGGTCCCAGGCTTGCCCAATGGCCGCCTGAAAAGAGGGGGCAGATATAGAAGAACATCAGGATGTACGTGGTTATATCAAACACCGAACTGGTGGGGCCTATCCATACCATGAACCGGCTGATGGAAGATGCGTCCCACTTGCGGGGCTTGCGCAGGTAGTCAAGGTCCACATTGTCCCAGGGTATGGCGATACAGGAGATGTCATAGATTAAGTTCAAGGCCAAAATCTGGATGGGCAGCATTGGGAGGAATGGCAAAAAGGCCGAGGCTGCCAGCACGGAGAACATATTGCCGAAGTTTGAGCTTGCGGTCATCTTGATGTATTTGATGATGTTGGCATAAATTTTCCTGCCCTCTATCACACCTTCTTCCAGCACCATGAGGTCCTTTTCCAACAGGATGATGTTAGCCGATTCCTTGGCGATATCAACCGCCGTGTCCACCGAAATACCCACATCCGAGGCCCTCATTGCCGCGGCATCGTTAATACCGTCACCCATGAAGCCGACGGTGTGGCCCGAATCACGCAGAATGGTAACAACACGGGCTTTCTGACTGGGCGAAAGTTTGGCAAAGACATCGATTTCTTCCGCTGCCTTTTTCAGCGTTTCGTCATCCATGCTTTCAAGCTGCGAACCCAGCAGTATGTGCCCTACATCCAGGCCTACCGATTTACACACCGTCTGTGTAACGCTGTCGTTGTCGCCGGTAAGTACCTTTACCCGCACACCGTATTCGCCCAGGGCCTTAATAGCCGCGCCGGCGCTTTCCTTGGGCGGGTCAAGGAAAGCGAGGCAGCCCATGAAGGTCATGTCACTTTCGTCCGAGGGGGAAAGTGAAACAGGGAGGCTGACAGTTTTTTTCGCCAACCCAAGTACCCGCATCCCTTTTTCGTTGAGTCCGCGGCTGATGTCGAGAATCCCTTCCTGGAGTTTTGCGTCAAGCGGCTCCGTCGATCCCAGAAAGCCCGCCGTTGAAGAAATTGCCAGCATCTCCTCAATGGCGCCCTTGGTGATAAGTTCGACCTGTCCCGAAGAATCTTCTATCGCGACACTCATTCGGCGGCGGTTAAAGTCAAAGGGAATCTCATCAACTTTTTTATATTCGCCCCATTCATTTGTCAGATCCGCTTTGTGTGCATGCTCGATGATTGAAAGATCCATGAGGTTTTTTAACCCCGTTTGATAATGGCTGTTGAGAAAAGCCCGCCGAAGTACATCAATGCTGTCATTGCCGTGGATGTCCAGGTGAAGTTCCAGGATAACCTTGTCCTGGGTTATGGTTCCGGTTTTATCGGTGCAGAGTATGTCCATCGCGCCGAAGTTTTGAATCGAGTTGAGGTTTTTGACGATGACGCGCTTTTTCGACATGGACACCGCACCCTTGGCAAGGTTGGCCGAGACGATCATCGGCAGCATCTCCGGGGTAAGCCCCACTGCCACCGAAAGGGCGAAGAGGAAGGCCTGCAGCCAATCCCCCTTGGTAAACCCGTTCACCAGCAGCACCACCGGCACCATGATCAGCATGAAGCGGATCAGTACCCAGGAAACGGAGTTGACGCCTTTCTCGAAACTCGTGGGCGGTGTTTTGACCTGAAGCTGTTCGGCAATACGGCCAAGGAACGTATCATCGCCAACAGTAATGACCAAAGCGGTAGCAGAGCCGGAGATTACGTTGGTTCCCATGAAAGCCAGGTTGTTCAGCTCCAGAGGATTAGCTGCGGATCTGTCGATTGGGGCGGAAAATTTTTCAATTGGCTCGCTTTCACCGGTGAGGGCGGACTGGCTTACGAAAAGGTCCTTTGCCGCGATGATCCGAACATCAGCCGGGACCATATCCCCGGCGGCAAGGTATACGACATCGCCCACGACAATTTCGTCCATGGGGATTTCTTTTTTTTCAGAGCGGGTCTCGCCGGATTCCCTGTCCTTAAATTTCCTTGCCGCGCAGGCGGTGGTTTCAACCATCTCGGTCAGGCGCTTGGCGGCCTTGCTGCTGCGCAGCTCCTGGATAAAACGCAGGAAGCCCGAAACAATTACCATCGTCATGATGATTATCACCGCCGTGGGATCGGCATCTGCCGTATCAACCCAAACAATGTCTGTAAACAGCGATACCATTGCCAATGCTATCAAAACGATAGTAAAGGGGTTGATAAAGGCCGCCACAATGCGCTTAAAAAGGGGATCCTCGTTTTGACGGGTGATAACGTTTGCGCCATGCTCGTCCCGCATTTCCTCCACGTCATCCTCGTCGAAGCCCGCTATACTGTTGTCGTATTGAATCAGGAGGGTGTCGCCGTCCCTGGCCGCCGCCCTGAGCAGCCGCTTCCTGGCCCGTTCTGCCCTCGGAGAAGGGGCATTGGTTTGTACATTTTTTTTGGCCATATTGACCTCCGCTGTTTTGGATCTATCGCAATACCAACGCATTGCGACTTGCAGCGGAATGTATGGAACTGTCAGTTGAAGTGGAAACGCAGACCTAAAATCGGTGTTTCGTAATTTCGCAGCAGGCAGCCCATAATCCCGCGCCGGTACGTGGGTAAATCAAGCTGGTACTACTACCGCCATCATCGTCCATGGACTGCCTCCTCAATCTAAAATAAAGCCGCCTGTTTCCGCGGCTCAGTGTATTGGTGTTTTATATTATAATAAAATTTAGAATTTGGGCAAGCCCCCCCTTGCATAGCGAAAACTACCGAAATAGTTATTTGTCAATTATTAAGCTTAGGAATTTTCTGGTACGTTCTTCTTTGGGGTTTTGAAAAAATTCAGCAGGGCTGCCCTGTTCAAGGATCTTACCGTCTTCCATGAAGATCACAGTGTTGGAGATTTCCCGGCAAAAGTTCATTTCATGGGTAACAATTATCATTGTCATGCCGGAGCCGGCAAGCTCCTTGATGACATTCAATACCTCGCCGATCATTTCCGGGTCAAGGGCGCTGGTGGGTTCGTCAAAGAGCATCACATCGGGGCTCATGGCAAGGGAACGGGCAATGGCAACACGTTGTTGCTGACCGCCGGATAGTTGCCATGGGTAAGCGTCAGCCTTGTCGGACAGGCCGACACGGGCCAGAAGCTCCATCGCTTTTGCCTCTGCTTCTTTTTTATGCATCACTCCCAAATCGACCGGCGCAAACATGATGTTCCTTTTTGCCGTCAGATGCGGGAAAAGGTTGAACTGCTGAAAGACCATGCCGATGCTGCGCCGAGCCTTGTTCAGATTGATGTGCCGGTTGCTCATCTCATGTCCGTCAACTATCACCGTACCGGAGGTCGGTTTTTCAAGCATGTTGAGGCAGCGCAAAAATGTGGACTTGCCGGAACCGGAGGGGCCTATGACGCAGATCACATCTCCTTCACGGGCTTCCATGCTGATACCCTTCAGCACATCGAGCTTGCCGAAGGATTTGTACAGATCCCTAACGATGACCTTTGCGTGTTCTGCCATAATCCAACTTCTTTTCAACATGGGTTGATATCTGGGATAAAACGGTGATGATGACCAGGTAAACCGCACCCACAATGGTCCAGGTGGCAAAGGACTGCATTGTCCTGCCGATGTAGATCCTCGCCTGATAGACAATATCCGCGAGGCTGATGATCGAAATAATTGAGGTGTCCTTCAAGCTGATAATAAACTGGTTTACCAGCGCGGGGATTGAAATACGGACCGCCTGGGGCAGGATAATCCT
>WRJO01000111.1 GCA_009778545.1 Treponema sp.
GAAACTGCTTGTTTCTTTCGCATAGCCGCCGAACGGATGGGAAAAGGCATCGTCCCAGACATTTATTTTTATTTCTTTGCCGTCTTCTTCCTCTGTCCACGAATGAATACAGTTGTTTTTGATGCCGAATTCGATCAGGTTTTGAATTTCTTTGCCGTCTTTCCAGGGAAGATAGCGGTTTAACAGCAGCGCAGTCAGCGACGAAAAAGAGAAATCGGCCGCTGCGCAGTCGGCAAGCGCCCTGAAAAACTGTCCGGCAGGGTACGATGCCAGTGGCTTTCCGCTTCTTTTGATGTACGGGATGTTCCGGTTTTCAAATTCCCGCTGGAGGTAGGGGCCGTAGTTTCCCGATTCGGGAATGCTCACCGATATGGAGTACCAGGGAATTTTTTGATTGTCATGCAGGGCGAGTATGTACAGCGCCGCCCCGGTAATTTCGCTGCGGGAGTTGGTGTAGAAGAAAACGTCGCGGGATTGTTGTTCCGCCTCGCTTAGGTCCGCTTCGATTATCGTTACGTGATCGCTTGCCGTCAGCAGTTCCCGGTATTCGTTGAAATCAAACAGACATTCGGAAAAAAAAATAAAACATTCGTTTCCCATGTTCTCGAACGGCGGGCTTTCCCATGCCGGTTCAAACAACCCGTGTTTTTCCAGGAATTGCCAATAGTGAAACGCCATGTTGAAAAGGTCGTGGTCATCGTTTGCAAAATTTTCCGCCCGTTGCAAGCCCGGCTGCGTGCCAATTGCCGTAATTGGTAAACCCGTCGCGTGTCTGTACCACACGGCAAGCTGGGGCAGAATTTCCGTGAGCCATGTGGTGAAAGCAACAGCCTGCTGCGCCCAGCCGGGCCGTATGAGCGAAGTGAAAATGGGTGCCTCCCCTTGCTTGCACAGGCGGGCATTTTCCCGGATAAGCGCGCTGACGAACATCTTTCGCAATGCCGAGGGAATGCTCTGTTTGCCCTGCACTTTTGAGTGGATCGAGCGCTGTTTGAAGGTGTCCCAGGCGATAAATTGTTCCATGGCGACCGTGCCGCCCCCGCGAAGGCGAAGCACATGATCCGCCCAGCGCGAAGCGGCGACATCGGTGGGAAAGATAAAGAGCGAGGCGGGGTTGTCGATGTGTGCCAGCAGGGCGGCTTCGACCGGGTTCATAAGCCATTGTATTCGCTCAGGCAAATGCTGGCAACCTTTATACAATTACCTATTCCGTATACAATAACCGGTATGTACATATCCAAATTGGCATCCGCCTCCGGTGGGAATATTCTGCAAACGCTGGAAACGCGCAGGGCGGAGCTTGCTTCGCAGGGCGCGGACATCATCAACCTCTCCGCCGGAACGCCTGACCGCCCACCCGCCGCGCATATTATGCAGGCGATCTCCGAGGCGGCCCCAAACCCGGAAAATTACAAGTACACGCTGATTGAGCCGCCCGCGCTTGTCGACGCTGTTCATCACTGGTACGAGGCGCGCTTCGGCGTGGACATAGCGCACGATGAGATGCTTTCCATATACGGGTCGCAGGAGGGTTTTGCCCATATTTTCCATGCGTTATGCGATCCCGGCGATCTGGTGATTACCGGCACTCCCGGCTATCCGATTTTTTCCTTTGGCCCCCGCATGGCGGGCGCGGAGGTCTACCATACGCCCCTGCTGCCCGAAAACGGATTTCTCATCGACTTTGACGCGATACCGCCGGAGGTTGCCCGGAAGGCGCGGGTGATCATCGCCTGTTATCCCTCCAATCCGCTCGGCGCCGTAGCCGACAGGGATTTTTACGAACGGCTTGTCGCTTTCGCGGTGAAATACGATATTACTGTAATCCACGACAACGCCTACGCCGAGCTTGTCCACGACGGCCCGGCCGGCGGCAGTTTCCTTGCGATACCCGGCGCGAAAGACGTGGGCATAGAGTTTAACTCGCTTTCAAAAAGCCATAACCTTACCGGCATGAGAATCTCGTTCGCCCTGGGAAACAGGCGCGTTATCGGCGCGTTTAAAAAACTACGCACGAACATTGACTACGGCCTTTCCTCTATCGACCATGCGGCGGCAATTGCCGCGCTGTCCGGCCCGCAGAACAATGTCGCGCAGAACCGCGCCGCCTACCGTGAAAGGCGCAACGCCTTTTGCGCCGCCCTGTGTAAAACCGGTTGGAACGTGCCGATGACTCCGGCGACCATGTTTACCTGGTTTCCCATGCCGGTGAAGGAAATATCAAGCGAAGATTTTTGCATGGACCTGCTGGAAAAGGCCGGCGTTATCTGCGTTCCCGGTTCCAGTTTCGGCGACGGAGGCGAAGGCTGGCTCCGCTTCGCCCTTATTCAGCCGCCCGAGCGACTCGAAGAAGCCGCGCGCAGAATCGGGGAATATTTAAGGGCGCGGCAGTAACGCAGCGGTATTAGCTCGCCTCAGCAAAAACCCCGTTAGGACAGGTTTGTATACATTTTTTGCAGTTGATGCAGTTTTCGCCGTTTTTTATTTTGATGTGTTTGTGCCACAAAACGACGATTTTTCCTATCACTTGTTTCGGACAGGCATCAATGCACTTCCAGCAGGCTGTGCAGTTGTGGGTGTTTATTGACATATATCCGGTAGAATCCTTTTTCATTTTCATGCTCCTCTGTCAAGTAAATTTGTATCCCGTTCCCCAGATGGTTTGTAAATGTACCGGTTCGGCGGGATTTTTTTCGATTTTTTCGCGAAGGCGTTTGATGTGTACCGTAACGGTTCTGAGGTCGCCGTACATATCCTCGCCCCACAGTTTGTCGTAGATCTGTTCTTTGCTGAAAACTATTTCCCTGTTTGATGCGAGAAAATACAACAGCTCAAATTCTTTGCGCGTCAGGATAACTTCGGCATCGTCTACAAAAACCTGATGGGTTGAATTGTTGATTCGCAGATCGCCGAAATCAAGCTCGTCAAATGCCCTTGCCTCTGCAGGCTTTTTTGTCAGCCGCGCATAGCGGGCGATGTGGGATTTTACCCTTGCCGCAAGTTCCGCCGGGGCAAAGGGTTTGACAATATAATCATCCGCTCCCAAACCAAGGCCCCGTATCCTTTCAACTTCTTCAATGCGGGCGCTTACCATGAGGATGGGTATGTCGACTTTATCCCGGATTTCGCGGCAGATTGCCATGCCGTCTTTTCCGGGCAGCATAAGGTCGAGGAGGATTAGCGCGAACTGTTCATTGAGCGCGCGCTCCATTCCTTTCCGTCCGTTCTTTTCAATAACAACTTCAAAATTATCGATTTCCAGATAATCTTTTTCCAGCGCGGCAATGTCGGGATCATCTTCGATAATCAGGATTCTTTGTTTTGCCATTATGCAGCCCCTGTTGTAACCGGCAAACGGATAACAACGGCAAGACCGCCGCCCGCGCTGCCTTCCGCATGAATGGTTCCGCCCGAACGCTCAATTATTTTTGCGCTGATGGCGAGTCCAAGACCGGAACCTTTGGTGTTTCTGGCATGATCACTGCGGTAAAATGCGTTAAACAAATTGGGGAGCGCATCGGGATTCACGCCGGGGCCGTCATCGGAAAATATAATTTGCACAATACCATTGTCAACAGAAACGCTGATGTTCATGCGGCCTGTTTCTTTTTCCTTATACTTGACGCTGTTCTCCAGAATGTTAATAAGCACCCTTCTGAAATGTGAAACATCGGCATGAACCATAACGTTTTCGCAGTGAGCTTCCATGGCAATCTCAAGCCCGCGCATCGCGTAATCATCCGCAAGTTCTTCCACCATGTCGGAAAGGGCGCGGGAAACATTAAAATGGCGGGGGGAAAACGGAAATTCGTCCATATCAAGTTTTGAAAACAAAAAAAGCTGTTCGATAATATGCTTCATCTCGGAAGTTCTGTTTTTTATCGTATGCAGATATTTTTCCCGCATTTCAGGCGTAGATGCCACGCCAGATTCAATTCCGTCCAGATAGCCGTCTATGGTTGTTAGCGGAGTACGCAAATCGTGGGAAATCCCCGCAAGCAATTCACGGCGGTTAGCCTCGTCTTTCATGCGCCGCTCGGAGGATGCTTCAAGCTGCGCCGCCATTTGGTTAAAAGCTTCGCAGACCGGCCGGAACTCGTCATCGGTATCGTACTCAATACGGCAGGCAAAATTATTTTCCTGAATCTGCCTTACGCCGCCGCTCAAAATATCCAGAGGCTTGATGATCCTTTTGGTCTTCCGGTTGGTAATAATGCTGTTAATAATGCTGAAAACCGTAAAGAAGGCAATAAAACAAACAATTATAAACAGCCTGCCCGCTTTTCTGACCCATTCAACATCAGGATGTTCCTGAAACAAAGGAGATCCAATCAGAAAATGGATAGCAACGCGGGCTATCACAAATATTGCCGCCATACAGCCGATGGCAGTCAGAAGCGTATAGATGTTGGATAAAAAGAGCTGGCGCTTTATGGTCATTTTGCCTTCCCAGGTTTTAATTTTAGCACATTTTTTATGGAAGCCCAATGAAGTTTAGCATGGAGAAATGACAGGACAAGGCAGGCCAGGGCGGATAATGCATGCAGCCGGTGCAGGGCCATTATTGAAGGATCGATTGCTCTTCTGTTTGTTATTCCGTGGCGTATTACACTGTAACCGGATTGATACGACGCAATGCCCGAAATGATAGCGACAGTAAACGCAATTATTAACCCTACAGACAAAAACAGCATATACCGCGCCTTTGGAGTTATTTTGCCGCTG
>WRJO01000112.1 GCA_009778545.1 Treponema sp.
GTGCCGCCGCAGGTAATGCACTTCATGCAGGTGCCGTTGCGTACCAGCGTGAAGGAATAGCAGGAGGGGCAGGGGTCTCCTTCGTAGCCCTTGATGCGGGCCTGGGCGATTTTTACCACTTCGCTGTCCTCGGGCCGCACCTGATCAAGCACTTGCGCCTGAACCTGCGGCTGCGCGGCGGCAATGCCCGGGGCGGGAACGGGGTTGTATCCAACCGCGCCGCCAACCTGGGCTTTTACCGTTCCCTTGCCGCCGTCGGTATGCGTGGCCGGTCCGGAATGGCCGCCTTTTTGTCCGCCGGCGCCGCCTTGCCCGCCGGAATTTCCCGCAGGGCCGCCGGGTTTGAAACCGGCGCTCTGCTTTCCGGTAAAGGGCTGGCGGGGCTCGCCCGAGTCCATCTCGCTCCGGGTGCCGGTGGACAAAAGGTCCTCGGGCTTTACCTGGCCGAGATCGGTCCGCTTAAGGTAGCTTATCGCCAGATCGCGGAAAATATAGTCGATTACGCTGGTGGCCATCTTTACATAGTCGTGGCCCTGGACGACGCCGTTCGGCTCAAACCGGCTGAAGGTAAAAGCGTCGACAAATTCCTCCAGCGGCACGCCGTATTGCAGGCCCAACGAAACGGTGATGGCAAAGCTGTTGAGGAGGCTGCGGAATGCGGCGCCTTCCTTGTACATGTCAAAGAAAATCTCGCCCAGGCTGCCGTCTTCGTACTCGCCGGTGCGGATAAAAATCGAGTGGCCGCCGATTTTGGCCTTTTGGGTATAGCCCATCCGGCGGTTGGGCAGGGGCTTGCGGATACCCCGCACCGTCGATCTTCTGTCGACAGGCGCGGGCATGAACAGGTCAAGGCCCCGCTCCACCTTGAGTATCGTGTCGGCAAGGGGATCGGTTCCGGGGGCAAGGGTCGAAAGCGGCTGCGAGAGCTTTGAGCCGTCGCGGTACAGGGCCACCGCTTTCAGGGCGCACTTCCAGGAAAGCATGTATGCGCCCTTTACGTCCTCGAAATTCGCCGAGTTGGGCATGTTGATCGTTTTGGAAATTGCCCCGGAGATAAACGGCTGCACGGCAGCCATCATGCCGATGTGGGCCATCCAGGAAATTGAGCGCCTGCCGTTTTTGCCGGAGGGCGTGGCGGTGTCAAAAACCGGGTAATGCTCTTTTTTCAGGCCGGGCGCTCCCTCCAGCCCCATGGTGCCGCAGGCGTACAATTCCGCGACGCCGATGTCCTCGGCGCTGAAGCCGATGTGCTTGAGCAGGCTGAAACCCGCAAGCGACCAGGTTGATTCCGGCACGCGGAGTACTTTTTCGACAAAGTCCATGCCGAGTATCCAGGGGCTAAAAACCCCCTCCAGGCCGAGCGCCGATTTGACCGCGTCTTCTGCGGCGGCAATCGCCTCTGCGGTAAAGCCCTTTGCCTTGAGTGCGGCGGGGTTGATAGCCGGCGCGCCGGAAAGCGTTTTGCGGCCGGTGGCGTAGGCGACGATTTCTTCTATTTCCTGCGGCGAATAGCCCAGGGCTTCCAGGGCGGGCGGCACGGACTGGTTGATGATCTTGAAGTAGCCGCCGCCGGCGAGTTTTTTGAATTTGACCAGGGCGTAGTCCGGCTCGACGCCGGTGGTGTCGCAGTCCATCAACAGGCCGATAGTGCCGGTGGGGGCAATGGCGCTCACCTGGGCGTTGCGGTAGCCGTGGGCCATTCCCAGTTCCAGCGCGTTGTCCCAGGCGGCCCTTGCCGCTTCCAAAAGATACGGCGGGCAGAAGGCGGGATCGATTCCGCAGGGAACCGTGTGCAGCCCTTCGTAATCGGCATCGGCGGCACAGTATGCCGCCCGCCGGTGGTTGCGGATAACGCGCAGCATGCTGGCGGAATTTTCTTCGTAACGGGAGAAAGGCCCCATTCCGGCGGCCATACGGGCAGATTGGGCATAAGCCCCTCCGCTCAGCAGGGCAGAAATCGCCCCCGCCACCGCGCGGCCCTCTTTTGAATCGTAGGCCAGCCCCATCAGCATGAGCAGCGTGCCCAGGTTGGCATAGCCAAGGCCCAAAGTGCGGTACTGGTAAGAAAGCTCTGCGATGCGGGGCGCGGGGAACTGCGCCATCACCACCGAAATTTCGAGAATCACCGTCCAGATGTCGATGGCGTGGAGGTAGCCGTCCACGTTGAATGCCTTGGATTTTTTGTCGTACAGTTCTGCAAGATTTATCGACGCAAGGTTGCAGGCGGTATCGTCCAGAAACATGTATTCCGAGCAGGGGTTGGACGCGCGGATCTCCCCGCCGGTCGGGCAGGTGTGCCAGTCGTTGATCGTGGTGTGGTACTGCAGGCCGGGATCGGCGCACTGCCAGCCGGAGCGGGCGATGTCGGTCCAGAGCTTGCGGGCCTTGACCGTTTTTACCGCCGCGCCGGACGTGCGGCCGGTAAGGTCCCAGTCGGCGTCGTTCAGTACCGCCTGCATAAAATCGTCGCTCAGGCGCAGGCTGTTGTTGGAGCTTTGGCCGGAAACGGTGTTGTACGCCTCGTCGTCCCAGGCGGTGGAATAGAGCGACAGGCCGGTATCGTCGTCGCCCTGCTCAATGCGCCTGAGCTGCTGGTAGAGGAACGACGACGGTATCTTGTCGCTCAGAGCGGCGCGGAGAACCGCTGCTAGCTCATGGTTTTTCTCGATGTTGTATTTGTCGGCGTCCGGCCCCCGGAAAGAGGCAAGGGCCTTCTTGATGCCCTCAAGGTGCTTTTTGACAATCGCCGACCCGGTCACCAGCGAGGCGACCTTGTGCTCCTCCTCGGCCTTCCAGGAGATGTACTTTTCCACGTCGGGGTGATCGATGTCCAGCGTGACCATTTTGGCGGCCCGGCGGGTAGTGCCGCCCGATTTAATCGCCGAGGCGGAACGGTCAAGCACTTTGAGAAACGACTTTAGCCCGGAGGATATGCCCCCGCCGGAGAGTTTTTCGTTCTGCCCCCGGATGCGGGAAAAGTTGGAACCGGTACCAGAGCCGTACTTGAACAGCCGCGCCTCCCGCGTCACCAGGTCCATGATGCCGCCCTCGTTCACCAAATCGTCTTCGATGGAAAGGATAAAGCAGGCGTGGGGCTGGGGGCGCTTGTAGGCGCTGTCCGACTTAACCAGTTCATTCTTTTCGGGGTCAAAAAAGTAGTGCCCCTGCGCCTGGCCGTCGATGCCGTATACGGCGTACAGGCCGGTATTGAACCACTGGGGGCTGTTGGGCGCGGCAAGCTGGTGGGCAAGCATGTAGCAGACCTCGTCGTAGAATGCCTTCGCGTCTTCCTCGCTATCAAAATACCCGTTCTTCTGGCCCCAATCCATCCAGGTAAAGGCAAGGCGGTGGAAAACCTGGCGGGCGTCATGCTCGGCGCCGTCCTCGGGCAGGGCATCTTCCTCGGCGGTGGTCCCGAAGTCAGACCACTTTTTCCATTCGTACATCCTGTCCGCCGGGACTCCGGCTTTGCGGAAGTATTTCTGGGCGATAATGTCCGAGGCGATCTGGCTCCAGAAAGCCGGCACAATCACCGTATCTTCGGAAAAAATGGCCTTGCCGTCCGGGTTGCGGATTTCGCTCTTCCGCTTCTCCCACACTATGTCATGATACGGCCCGTTGCGCCGATCGGTGAAAAACCGCCTGATTTTCATTGTCTATGTCCCCGCCCTTTCATAATTTTTAGGAAGAATACTTTTTTTAGGCCGAATTGGAAAACCCTATATATAGTGCCTATGCGTTAAAGATACACCATATATTGGGTATGTGCAAGAGGTTAATCCTTGGCTTTTCTAAAAAATTTCCCGTTTATCTGCTCGGTTTTGATCACGTTAATAAAGGCGTTGGGATCGACGGAATGTATGGCCTTAATCACCGGCATAATCTCATTGGAGTACACTACCGAGTATAAAAGCTTGCGTTCTTGCATGTTATACATGCCTATTCCGGTAAAACAGGTGGCCCCGTGGTGGGTTTTTTCGCGAATAAGCCGGTAAACCTCGTCCGGATGGGTAGTTATAACCAATAAAGTCTTCTGCTGGTAGGCATGATACAGCGAATTAAGCACCATTGTGGCAGTAAATTGGTAAATTATCGAATACAGGGCCTTTTCCAGGGTAAAAAGGCTGCCCGCGATGGCAAGAATAACGCAATTTCCCACGAAAATGTAGTTCCAGGCATCTCTCCGGAACTTTTCCGAGATAAAAATCGCGATAAAATCCGTGCCGCCGGAGGTGGCGTCGGCAGACAGGCATAAAACAACGGCAATCGCGTTCAAAATGCCGCCAAAAACGGCTGAAAGGAGGGTGTCGTGCAGCTTGATCGCGTTGATGAATATCCCCGGCATAAGATCGGTCAAAAGCCCGCTTAAAAAAACCATCAGCACCGAGTACAGGGTAAATTTTTTCCCGACAAAGCGGAAACAGAA
>WRJO01000113.1 GCA_009778545.1 Treponema sp.
AAGGAAGAATTATGTCCGAAAAAAACATGGTTATGATTGACGGAAACACCGCAGCGGCGCACGTTGCCCACGCGTTGAGCGAAGTAATCGCGATTTATCCGATTACCCCCTCCAGTCCCATGGGAGAACTCTCCGACGAGTTTACCGCACAGGGCCGCAAGAACCTCTGGGGAACCGTTCCCGACGTTGTTGAAATGCAGTCCGAAGCGGGCGCGGCGGCGGCGGTACACGGAGCGCTGACCACCGGGGCGTTGTCCACTACTTTTACCGCTTCCCAGGGTCTTTTATTGATGATCCCCAATATGTACAAAATCGCCGGGGAGCTGACCTCCACGGTGTTTCATGTTTCAGCCAGGGCTTTGGCTACATCGAGCCTCTCCATTTTTGGCGACCACCAGGATGTAATGGCCTGCCGCCAGACCGGCTGGGCGATGCTGGCCTCCAACAGCGTGCAGGAAGTAATGGACCTTGCGCTTATTGCCCACGCCTCCACTTTGCGTTCCCGCGTTCCCTTTCTTCATTTCTTTGACGGTTTCCGCACCAGCCACGAATTGCAGAAGGTCGAAGAGACATCCTACGAAACAATGAACCGGATGATCGACGACGATCTGGTGGCGGCACACCGCAAGCGCGGCCTGAGCCCCGAAAACCCGCATATTCGCGGGACGGCGCAAAACCCCGACACCTATTTCCAGGGACGCGAAGGGGTGAACAAATATTACAATGCCGTTTCGGGAATCGTGCAGGCGGAAATGGACAAGTACGCCAAACTTTCAGGCCGTGCCTATCATGTCTTTGACTACTACGGCGCGAAAGACGCGGAAAAGGTGATCATCATTATGGGGTCCGGCGCGGATACCTGCGAGGAAACCATCGACTACCTCAATGCCAAAGGCGAAAAAGTCGGCATGGTGAAGGTGCGGCTGTTCCGGCCGTTTGATGCGAAGCTCTTTGTGCAGGCGCTTCCCGCGACGGTAAAAGCCATCGCCGTGCTTGACCGCACCAAGGAGCCCGGCTCCCTCGGCGAACCGCTGTACGAAGACGTGTGCACCGCCATCAGCGAGATGCAGGCCGCCGGTCAGTGTCCATTCTCCGGCAGCCCGGTGATCCTCGGCGGGCGCTACGGCCTGGGTTCCAAGGAATTTACTCCGGGAATGGTTAAGGCGGTGTTCGACAACCTTTCCGGCAAAAAGATCGCACAGTTTATCGTGGGGGTCAGGGACGATGTGTTGGGCAAGGGCCTGGAATACGACGAGCATTTTGTGCTTGCCGAGGAAGGCATGAACGAGGCGCTGTTCTACGGCCTTGGATCGGACGGCACGGTCGGCGCGAACAAAAACTCAATCAAGATCATCAGCGAGGCGAAACCGGAGATCAACGCGCAGGCGTACTTCTCCTACGACTCCAAAAAAACCGGCGGCTTTACCGTTTCCCATCTCCGCTTCGGCAAGGGAAAGATACGCCGGCCGTACCTTATTACCAAGGCGGACTTCCTCGCCTGTCATAAATTCTCCTACATGGAAACCTACGATATGCTGTCCAAGATCAGGGACGGCGGCACATTCCTCCTTAACAGTCCCTTCAAGGCGGCGGATGTGTGGAAAAGTATTCCCGTGGAAGCCCAAAAGCGGATCATCGACAAAAAAGTAAAATTCTTTGTAATTGATGCCGCCGAGATCGCCCGGAGTACCGGCATGGGCAACCGCATCAACACCGTTATGCAGGCCGCATACTTCAAAATTTCCGGCGTATTGCCCGAAGCCGAAGCGGTGCAGCTCATGAAGGATCACATCGAACATTCCTACGGCAAGAAGGGCGCCGATATTGTCGAGAAAAATTTCAAAACCGTAGACGCCGCTCTGGGCGCAATGGAAGAGGTAAAGTACCCCGCTGCCGCCGAGGGAAATATCCACATGAAAAAACCCTTTGTAACCGCCAAGGATAACTGGATCAGGGAATCTCTGGGAACCATGTATATTCAGGAAGGCGATACGCTGCCGGTGAGCATGATCCCCGAAGACGGAACCTTCCCCACCGCCACCACCCAGTACGAGAAACGGAATGTTGCCGAGCGGGTTCCGATATGGAATCCCGATGTGTGCATCCAGTGCGGTAACTGCGCCTTTGTCTGCTCCCATTCCTGTATCCGCATGAAGAACCTGAGCGACGCCGATGCGGCCAAAGCGCCAAAGGGATTCAAGACTGCGGTGATCAAGAACAAACCTGGAGAAAAAGCGGCGCTGGTTATTTCCGCCGAAGACTGCATGGAATGCGGTCTCTGCCTTAATGTCTGCCCGATGTCCAAAGACGCAAGCAAACCCTGCGCCCTTTCGTGGAAGTCCTATTCCGACGATCCTGAATACCATGTGCAGCAAGTCGCGGTGTGGGACTTTTTCCTGAGTCTGCCGGAAACCCCGGCGGGAGAACTCAAATCGGCCAAGGCCCTTGCCTACAAGCGGCCGTTGTTTGAATTCTCCGGGGCATGCGGCGGCTGCGGCGAGACTCCCTACGTTAAACTGATGTCGCAGTTGTTCGGCGACCGGGCGGTTATCGCCAACGCCACCGGCTGTTCCTCGATTTACGGCGGCAACCTGCCTACCACGCCCTATTGCCAAAACGCCATAGGCCGCGGCCCGGCCTGGTCAAACAGCCTCTTTGAGGACGCCGCCGAGTTCGGCATGGGCTTCCGCCTGACCAGCGACAAACTGGCCGTTCACGCCCGCGAAATCGCCGCGAAGGCAAAGGGCGAAGGCATCGCCGCCGGCATTATCGACAAGCTGCTTGCCAACGCACAGGCCGATGAAACCGCCATAGACGAGCAGCGCAAAAACGTGGACGAACTGAAAGCCGCTTTGAAAAACGACTCAAAGCCCACGGCAAAACTGCTGCTCTCCCTTGCCGACTACCTTATCAAACGGTCGGTGTGGATTTTCGGCGGAGACGGCTGGGGTTACGACATCGGCTATGGCGGCCTGGATCACGTTATCGCCTCCGGCAAGAATGTGAACCTCCTTGTTATGGACACCGAGGTGTACTCCAACACCGGCGGCCAGATGTCCAAGGCCACCCCGGTCGGCGCAATCGCCAAGTTCGCCGCCGCGGGCAAGGAGATCTCCAAAAAAGACCTGGGCGCGATGGCCATGAGCTACGGCTATGTGTATGTCGCCAAAATCTCGTTTGGAGCGGATATAAACCAGACCATCAAAGCCTTCCGCGAAGCGGAATCCTACGACGGCCCCTCGATCATCATTGCCTATTCTTACTGCCTCCAGCAGGGCATAGGCTGGGCAAAGGGACTTGAGCAGGGCAAGGGAATTGTCACCAGCGGCCTGTGGCCCCTGTACCGCTACGATCCCCGCCTCAAGGATCAGGGCAAGAATCCGTTCCAGCTTGACTCCAAAGAGGCGACCACGAGTCTTGAAGATTTCATGTACAAGGAAGTCCGCTTCAAGAGCCTCAAGGCCGCCAGCCCCGACCGCGCCGACGCCCTGCTTGCAAAGGCAAAGGCACAGGCCGAACGCGTGTGGAAGGAGTACAAGTACCTGGCGGAAAGACCGTTCTAAGATAGGGAACAGTGAACAGATAACAGTTAACAGTTATTAACCCGGAGGTGTCGTTTTCAACAGCGGCGTTTCCGGGCTTTTTTGTCAGGTTATTTCCTGTTGGAAATTCTTTTTCCGAGGTTTTTATAAATTTCCATTTTATCTCTTTTTCCAATGCCCCATATTTCAACAATTTCTATATCATTTTTTCTTATCCGGTAAACAATCCGATATGTTTTTTTCGCCAAATATATTTTATAGAAACCGGTTAAATCAATATTGTTTTTGTTTCCCAATGCTTCACCCAGGAACGGGTTTTCTCTTAATGCATCAATTTTTTCATTTGCGAGTTTTTTGATGCTTCCGTCCAGAGACTTATAATCTTTTGCAGCTTCAGGAATAAATTGAATATTCACAGGCTAGGTCTCTTCCCTGATGCTTTCCCATGAAACATTTTTTTTGGGATCATATTGTGGCAGCCGGGTTTCAACGGCATTTTTTATTTCCAGGCGTTCAAATATTTCCTCAATTTCCTTTAGATATTCATATTCATGGTAAGAAAGTAATACAGCTTCCATATTGTTATTTTTTAAAATGTATACCGGCTTTCCGGAATCTGATAATGCCCGAACTGTCTGGGTAAGTTCCTTTTGAAGCCGGGTAATGGGCAGCATTTGTTTGGTTTCTATAAGCATATATTTCTCCTTATTTATATACATAGAATATTACATATTATACTAGG
>WRJO01000114.1 GCA_009778545.1 Treponema sp.
GCCAAGGCAATAGCGAAAAACCGGGGCAAGTCCCTGAACGAATTGTGGGGTTGATTAAAATGGCGAAAATTCGAATCCGCCTGGTGCGGAGCACAATCCGATGCCTTCCCAAACAGCGCGCCACCGTCCGCTCCCTGGGACTTCGGAAGATAGGCTCATGCAACGAGCTGGAAGCCAGCCCGGCGGTGTTGGGAATGGTCAGGGTGGTTTCCCACCTTGTTTCCGTGGAGGAAATTTCATGAAACTCCGTTTCATGTTCGATTTAATTGTGCGGCTAGCCGCCGCACAGGGCAGGAGTTATAATGGCTCACGACTTTGATTTACACGCACCCGCCGGCGCGAACAGGCCCAAGCGGCGAGTTGGCCGCGGCCAGGGTTCCGGCAGAGGCACTACCTCTGGAAAGGGGAACAAGGGCCAGAATGCCCGCTCCGGCGGCAAGACCTATATCGGCTTTGAAGGCGGGCAGATGCCCCTGTACCGGCGTTTAGCGCGCCGGGGCTTTTCCAACCATCCCTTCAAACAGGAATGGCAGATCGTCAACCTCGGCGAGATCGAAAAACGCTTCGAGGCTTCGGAAACCGTGGACCCCGCTTCCCTCTACATGAAGGGGCTGATCAAGAAAAATACCCCGGTAAAGATCCTCGCCATGGGCGATTTTACCAAGAAGCTCTCTTTTAAGGTCGCGTCGGTTTCCGCTTCGGCGAAGGAAAAGATCGAAAAGGCCGGGGGCGACGTTACCGTCGATCCGCCGGTTGAGAGGAAAAAACATGGCTAATCCCCTTGTCGGCATTTTCAGGGTTAAGGAACTCAGGGAGCGGGTACTCTTCACCGCCGCCATGCTGGTGGTGTTCAGGGTCGGGGCGGTATTTCCCATACCGGGAATCAACGTCCGCGAGCTTTCCGCCTACTTCCTTTCGCAGGCGAATTCGGGAAACCCCATCGTCGATTACCTTGACTTCTTTGCCGGCGGCGCATTCTCCAACTTCTCGGTTTTCATGCTGGGGATCATGCCCTACATCTCCATGTCGATCATCATGCAGCTTTTGCTGATCGTTTTCCCCGCGCTTAAAAAGATCTCCCAGGAAGACGGAGGCCGCAAAAAAATACAGCAGTGGCAGCGCTACGGAACCGTCGTCGTCTGCCTGATCCAGTCGTTCGCCGTTACCCAGTACGCGCAGAGCATTTCCCGCAGCGTCGAAAACCTGCTCCACATCGGCATCGTTCCCTTTACCCTTATCGCCATGCTTACCGTAACGACGGGGACGATGTTCCTCATGTGGATAGGCGAGCAGATCACCAAGCGGGGCATCGGTAACGGCATCTCCCTGTTGATCTTCGCCGGCATTGTGGCGCGTCTGCCGCAGGCCGTGTGGGAACTGATGGGCCGGGTGCGCAGCGGGGATTTGAACCTCGTCTTCGTCATCGTGGTATTGGTAATGTTTGTGGCAGTCGTCGCCCTGGTGGTATTCGAGCAGCAGGGGCAGCGGAAGATCCCCGTGAACTACGCGAAGCGTGTTGTGGGAAGGCGGATGTACGGCGCGCAGAACACCTACATCCCCTTCAAGATCAACCCCTCGGGCGTCATCCCCGTCATCTTCGCCTCGTCGATCCTCACCTTCCCCCTGCAGATCGCCACGACCGTGGGCGGCAACGTCGCATGGCTGGGAAGGATGGCCCAGATCTTAAGCCCTCGGGGAACCCTGTACAACATACTCTACGTTTTGCTGATAATTTTCTTTGCATACTTTTACACCCAGGTCAGCCTTAACCCCGTAGAGATCGCCAAGCAGATTCGGGAGAACGGAGGCTCCATTCCGGGGATTCGTTCCGAAAAAATAGAGGAGTACCTCACCAGGATACTCAACCGCATCGTGCTGCCCGGATCGCTGTACCTTGCGCTGATCGCGGTAATCCCCACCTTTATCCAGTGGGCGTTTAATTTTCCGTCGTCAATTTCCTACCTCATGGGCGGCACGAGCCTTCTGATTTTGGTCGGCGTCGACCTGGACACGATGAGCCAGATCGAGGGGCTTTTGAAGATGCACCACCACGAGGGGCTTACCCGCAAGGGGCGGCTGAAGGGGCGCAACCTGTAATTATGGGGAACTTGTAAGAGTTGGATAATTAGGAGATTATAGAGGATGAAAGTCAGAACCAGCGTAAAGCCCATCTGCGACAAGTGCAAAGTTATCAAACGGAACGGGATAATCCGCATTATTTGCGAGAACCCAAAGCATAAACAGAAACAAGGCTAGGAGAGAGGTATTTAATGGCGCGTCTTGTGGGGGTTGACCTCCCGAATAAACACGTTAACATCGCTTTGACGTACATTTTCGGTATCGGCAGGGCCACCGGGGACGAGATTTGCAAAAAGGCAAAGATCGATCCCATGCGGCTCATCAACGATCTGTCCCAGGAAGAACTGAACGAACTGCGGCAGATAATCGAAAGCGACTACAAGGTCGAAGGCCGCCTGCGAACCGAGGTCGCGCTGAACATTAAGCGGCTTATGGACATCGGCTGTTACCGGGGGCTGCGCCACCGCAAGGGGCTGCCGCTTCGGGGGCAGCGCACGCGGACCAACGCCCGCACGCGCAAGGGCAAAAAGAAAACCGTCGCCGGCAAGAAGAAGTAGCAGGAGGATATTGAGTGGCTGGAAGCAGTAAAGGCACGAAGAGAAAAAAAGAAAAAAAGTCGGTATATGAGGGGAAGGTCTTCATTCAGGCGACCTTTAACAATACCATTGTTACCATTACGGACCTGATGGGGAACGCCGTTTCCTGGGCAAGCTCCGGCCAGCTTCAGTTCAGGGGCGCCAAAAAATCTACGCCCTTCGCGGCGCAGAGCGTCACCGAAACTGCGGCCCAGAAGGCGATGCAGGCCGGTCTGCGCGAGGTGCATGTGTACGTCAAAGGCCCCGGCATCGGGCGCGAGTCGGCGATACGGCAGCTTGGCGTAATGGGAATAAAAGTAAAGTCAATCAGCGACGTTACGCCGATCCCCCACAACGGATGCCGGCCAAGGAAGACGCGCCGCATATAGCGGCCGCCGCATAGAGGAGACAAAGATGGCAAGATATACCGGCCCGGTGTGCAGGTTGTGCAGGGCTGAGCAGAAAAAGCTGATGCTGAAAGGCGAACGCTGCAAGAGCGACAAGTGCCCCATCAACAGGAAACGCGCCGCCCCGGGCAAGGACCCCAAGGCCCGCCCCGGCAAGCGATCGGACTACGGCACCCAGCTCCGGGAAAAGCAGAAGCTCAGGAGAATCTACGGGATGCAGGAAAAGCAGTTCCACCTGTTTTTTGAGCGGGCGCTGCGGATGCCCGGCATCACCGGCGAAAATCTTTTTGTGCAGTTGGAGCGCCGCCTGGACAACGTGGTGTACCGCCTCCGTTTTGCGTCCTCCCGCAGCCAGGCGCGGCAGCTCGTGTCGCACGGGCACGTCATGGTAAACGGCAGGAAGATCAACATCCCCTCATACCTCGTAAAGGCCAACGACGAGATCAGCATTGCCGAAAAAGACCGAGGCATGTATCTGGTTAAGGATGCGTTGAAGGAATTCGGCAAGTCCGGGGTAATGCCCTGGCTTTCGCTCGATCCCGACGCCATGAAGGGCACGTTCCTCGCCGCGCCCCAGCGCAGCGATATTACCGATTTGGCCGATATCAAGGAACAGATGATAATCGAATTCTATTCTAAATAGGAAATAGGAGAGACCATGTCCCGTAAAAACCTTATCAAGGGATTTAAGCGACCCAAAAGCATTACTTTTGAACCGGGTGAGCTTCATTCCAATTATGGCAAATTTACCGCCAGTCCCTTCGAGCCGGGGTTTGGCACCACCATCGGAAACACCCTCCGCCGGGTGCTCCTTTCATCGATTCAGGGGTATGCGATTACCGCCGTCAAGATAACCTCAACCGACGCGGAGGGCACGGTTCATAATATTTCCAGCGAGTTTGAAACGATACCCAACATCGTCGAAGACACGCTGGAAGTGATCAATAATCTCAAGCAGATGCGCCTGAAACTTCCCGACGAAGCGGAACAGGAAACGCTCCTGTACGAATGGTCGGGCAAAATGGAAATAACCAGCGGCTTGTTCGACCGTCCGGGGCAGGTTGAGGTTATCAACAAAGACAAACACATCATGACCCTGATGGATAACGCCAACATAGGGCTTGAGATTCAGATAGTCCTTGGCAAGGGCTATGTGCCGTCCGAGGCGATTGAGCACCTGGT
>WRJO01000115.1 GCA_009778545.1 Treponema sp.
TTTTTGGTGATGCAGTTTATGCACATGAGCATCAACGTGCTGTCGCTCATGGGGCTTTCGTGCGCCGTTGGCACCCTGGTGGCAAATTCGGTTGTCGTTCTGGAAAACATTTTCCGCCACAAGGACAACGGCCTGGGCCGCGTCCAGGCAGCTTCCACCGGAACCAAGGAAGTAATAATGGCGGTCGTCGCCTCAACGGCAACCAACGTGGCAGTGTTCGTGCCGATTTCCACAATGCCGGGCGCGATGGGGCAGATACTCGGTTCATTTGCCATAGCCGTCGTTATCGCCACGGTTTTTTCGCTTGTCGTCGCCTTTACCGTCGCCCCCCTGCTTGCCTCGCGCCTCATTCCCGAGCAGACAAAAAAGCCCGGCGTCATCAGCCTGAAGATAGACGGTTTTTTCAAAAAGCTGGAAGTGCTGTACGGAAAATCGATTGCGTATTTGTTGACGCGCAAACGGCGGGCGGCGGCGTTTATCGCAGGCGTTGTTGCCGTGTTTATCCTCTCTGTCATGGGCTTTTCAAAAATTGAACAGGAACTTATCCCCAAAAGCGACGGCGGCAAAGTGCATGTGGATGTGGAACTGCCCCAGGGGAGCAGCCTTGAAATGACCGCCCTGGTGCTGACGGAAATTGAAAGCCGCCTTATGTCGTACGGCGAAGTGCGGAATATGCTGACGATCCTCGGCAACGCCGGAGGCTCGAACATAGACGTAAGCGTCGCGCAGATGAACATATCCCTTGTTCCCAAAAAACAGCGGTCAAGGAGCAACGACGAAGTTGCCGCCGCCATGACCAGAACGCTTTCGGACCTACCCGGCGCGGATATAAAGGTGACAGCCCCGCCGGAATTTGCCCTTATGGCCGGCGCGCCGATAGACCTTTTTATCAGGGGATACGACAGCGCGGTTTTGCAGAACATTGGAGACGAGCTGCGGGACAGAGTCGCGGCGATACCGGGCATTACCAACGCCGACATAAACACCAAATCTGGCAAACGCGAGTTGGTGTTTGAGCCGAACCGTAAACAGATCTTCCAGGACGGGCTGACAGTCCAGGCAGTTGCCATGAGCCTTCGCTCGGCGATTGACGGGCTTGTCACCACTACCTATAAGGAAGGCGGCGCGGAATACGATATACGGGTAAAAATGAGCGGCGACGCCCTGCGGGATATCGAAGACATACGGAACATTCCCGTTGTTACCAATACGGGTATTTTCCCCCTGTCGCGTTATGCCGATGTCAATTTTGAAGCGAGCTACAACCAGATAATGCGGGAAAACAAGCAGCGGGCGATTCGGCTCCAGGCGCATATTCTGCCCGGCTATACGCAGGGTTCGATTCTGTCGGAGGTTATGAAGCAGGTAGGAGAGATGGATATTCCCGCCGGTTACAATGTTGCCCAGGCGGGGCTTTCGGACTCCATGTCAGAGTCGATGGTTCAGATGGCGATTGTGTTCCTTACCGCCATTCTCCTCACCTATATGCTCCTGGCGGCAATCCTCGAAAGTTTGAAACAGCCCTTGTTCATTCTCTCGACCATTCCCCTTTCCATCATCGGCATAACGGCCGCGTGCCTCTTAACCGGCACGGTACTGAACAACATCGCCATGATCGGCATTGTCATGCTGGTTGGTATTGTCGTAAACAACGCGATTCTGATCCTTGACTATTACAACCAACTCAGGAAGGAAGGGTTGAGCATTCAGGATGCCATGTTCCGCGCCTGCCCGGCAAAGCTGAAGGCGATATTAATGAGCAACATCGCCATCATTCTGGGAACCATTCCCATGGCGCTGGGTATAGGCGAATCTTTGGCGGAAATGCGCCAGCCGATGGGCATCGTTATTTCCGGCGGCATAGTTTCGTCGATGATCATGACCCTCTGGCTCGTTCCCTGCCTTGAGTTCGCATCAAGCAAGAGAGTCAAAAAAGGAGAACCCAAATGAGAAGAATTATATTAAGCATCATCATTCTTATGTGCTTCGCTGCGACGGGCGTGTCGGCAGAGGAGTATGATCTGGATGCTTACCTCGCCCTGGTGGAGCGGAACAATCCCGACCTGTTGATACGGTTCAAGGACATAGAACTGGCAAAAACCGATGTCGCCCTTGCCCGGTCGGTGATGCTCCCCCGCGCGGGTGTGCAGGGTTCATATAACCTCAATTTTATTGAGCAGACACAGTCGATGGCGGTGGCGTCAACAGGCGCTCCCGGCCCCCTTGTCTTTCAAGATATCCGCAACAATTTTGACAACGAACTGATTTTGGGAATAGGCATCTCGCAGACGCTGTTCAGCGCCGGGGCATTTTCCAACTACAGCAAGGCGAAGCTGGGACTGGCCATACGCGAGCAGTCCTTCGATGCGGCACGGTTGGCAGTCCTGTGCGCGGCAAAGAAGCTCTATCTGCGGGCGCAGCTTGCCCTCATCGTCGTCGAAGTGCGGGAGTCGTCGGAAAAATTCAGCCAGGAACAGTACCAGCGCGTTGAGCGGAGAAGGCAGGCCGGCGCCGCTACCGAAATGGACCTGCTTCTCGCAGAGGTCGATCTGCGGACAAAGACCGACGCGGTAATGGAAGCAAAGAAAAACGCCGAACTGGTATTGCTTGCCCTCCGCGACCTTGCGGGCATTCCCCATGCCCAGGAGGTTATTTTGGTTCAGGAACGTACCGAACTGCCGGAGATTCCAGAAACGCCGAACCTGGGCGCAATCCTCGCCGGCCGCTCCGATTATCGCGCCCTGATGCTTGCCCGCGAGTTGACCGACCTTGAACGCAAGGCCGCCCGTAACACTTTTGTACCTGAACTTTCCGCTTCATTCAATTATGCCCTGGTCGGAATGAAGGGGAACGCAGATACAGGTGATTATGATAACCTTCCCGGCACCGCAACCCTGGGTTTCACTCTCAGCGTACCCTTAATGGCGGGAGGTGCGCGCCTTGCTCGCATGAAAGCAGCGCAGATTGAGCAGGAAAAAGCGATCATCGCCCTGTCGCAGAGGGAAACGGCGATTGAGAGCGAAATTCGGGAACTGCAACTGCGGCTCGAAGATGCCAGGCAGCGCTTTGAATCGGCGTATCTTACCGTGGAAACTGCCCGGCGCGCGGTATCGCTGGCACAGTCCGCTTTCACCAACGGTCAAGCGACATATCTTACCGTTATGGACGCGCAGGACAAGCTGGATTTGGTATGGCTCAATTTTATCAATGTCAATTTTGAGTATCTTTCCGCGTATTACGATTGGGAACTTGCTACAGGACTGTAACACAAAAAATTTATATGGAGGTTTGCTATGAAGACTGTTACGAAAATGGCACTGGTTTCGGCGGCATTGCTGCTAGCCACCCTCGCGGTTTCCTGTTCGACCACAGGAGAGTATTTGCCGCTGTCGAAAGGCGAAACGGTAATTGGAACCGTTCAGGACACTATGGTTGTAAAGTCAACGTTTTTCTCCATGAAAAGGGTCAGAGATTCCATCAATACCGAAGCCTACATCAAGCTGCTGGAAGCGGGGGAGAAAAAATACCCCGGCAGCATCGACATCCGCGATATTGTATGGGTCACCGGCAGGCAGGTATACAACGACCCCACGTTGACAGAGATTTTTATCGCCGGCAAGGTGATCAAAGTCGGTTCGGAAACTGACGATCAAAGCCCCGACGACGCGCAAGAAGAAGCAAACGAGGAAAGTATTTAATAAATCTCACACGGAGGCACAGAGGCACGGAAGGAATAGGGAAGTAGCGGTATAGGACTATTATCCTTAATCTCTGCGCCTTTGTGCCTCTGTGGATTTTTTAGGGTAAAATTTTTGTCTTTACATCGCCATTGCAAGTTGCACGGCCAGGCCGACGGCCAGGGGCAGGGCGATGTTGTCGTAGTCTTCCAGGGGCAGGGCTTCCACGGCGGCGGCGGT
>WRJO01000116.1 GCA_009778545.1 Treponema sp.
CCGCCCCCCGAAACCCCCCAACCCCTCCTCCATAACTCGCAACCCCCGAAACCCCGCAATCCCACACATTACACGCTGCCGCCCCCGAAACCCCACAATCCCCCCATAACACGCAGACCCCGAAACCCTGCAAATCCCCTACCGATAAAGCAGAAATACATACCTAATAATGGTAGCGGGGGTGTCGGTGGCAAACGTGCCGTGCATGCACGGTGCGTTTGGCCTCCGACGGGCCCCGAAGTAATTTCTTTCAGGTATGTATTTCTGGTATTTGCCTGTGTATGCTTGCGATTTTTCCGGTTTCGGGGCATAGTAACTAACGATGACTTTAAAACAGGAACAGGACCTGTACAATTTTTTGGATAGCGTAACAGAGCCGTTTACCCTGGAAAACGTGATGGGATACGTGCGGATGATGGAGGATTCCAAACGGCCAAAAGACCTCGCTATGGAAATTGCCGCAATAATCGATTCCCCCAACATGGCGTTCCGGCTGGATAATAAACAATGGGTGTCCAGACGGGGGTTTTTTGAGAGAATCCCCTTCGTAATCAGCCCGACCAGGCTGGAACTGCTCAACGGAATCCTTATTCCCGGCCACCGCTGCATTCCCTTTGCAAACCCGGTAAAGATGCCCCACGAATATAAATTTTTCTGGAAAGGTAAGGAAGTCCCCCCAACCACTACCGAAGGCCCGCCCGAGGAGTTTTATCCCTACTACAGCATCTTTGGGGAAGAATACGCCCCGCAGTATGTGGCGCGGGATAACCCGGAAAACGAAGCGGCCTTTAACAGCGACCCATTCGAGGATCCGGACGAAGTTTCAATCCATACCTTCGATATGAGGACCATCTACCGCGAAGCGTCCTTTATCCCGGGAGACCGTTTTATCGTGCGGAGCAGGGACTGGAAGAGCGGGCATTTCGATCTGGAAAAGGTGGGCAAGGACAAGTGGCCCGAAGCGGAGCTGTACTCCTGGTTCGAAGCTGCCGAAGGGGGCTTTGACGACAGCTTTGCACTGCTGGGGCCGGGGGTGTGTACGGAAGAGCAGATCGCCTACGCCTACTGGTACGGCGGAAAACGGATGCGGGAACTCCCCGCCTATTCGCTCGAAGAATTTCTCTTTGAAAAAACCGACCGAATCGAAAGCGTAACTTACGGCATAGAAACCCGTTTCTGGTTTGCCGGCAAAGACATCCCCGACAGCAAGGGGCTTTCCGGCATGGCCGTTCCGCTCGACAGGAGATTTATCGAAGAGCTGCTGTTCAAGGCTAACGTGCCCATCTCGGAATATGTGATTCATTCCTACGTACTCGACGCGCTGTTCAGAAACGAGAAGGACATAGAAAAAGTGATGATCCGCATTGTTCCCAATGCGATTCGTATGAAGCAGCGCGAAATGGATCTACTGGCTGATTTTGTCGCCGGTGTGATGGACGAACTGATGGACGGCTACTCGGTGTTTCTCGATCAGAAGCTCGGGCCGCTGCGGCAGCAGGTGGGGGAACTGCATAACGCTGTGGTGGAACTTGCCGCACACCTGCAGAAAGGGGATATGGATCCGTCCTGGCTGCCCCGGCATACGTTTATCGTACTTTCCCAGATTCAGGCGCACGCGGCAAGCCTTATGGAAGACATGGATACCACCGATGCTCCGCCGGAATCCGAACTTGAGGCGATGGGCAATTCCCTCGACAGCATGATCGAAACGTTCAGGGAAATAAAAGAGACGATTAATGACGCCATGAACAACTTCAGGCGGAGAAACATCCACCTGATACGCCCCGGCAGAGACGATGCCCTGGCGGAAACATGGCGGACAATGCAGATAAGCATCGCGGGAACCGACGTATGGCGCAGGGTGCAGATCCCCGCAGACAAAAGGCTGGAAGACCTGCATACCCTGATTCAGACTTCTTTTGAATGGAAAGACAATTACCGCCATCGCTTTTATACCGGGGAAGGCGAAACGGACAGAAAAAATCTTGATGACAAAATAAGGATAAAAGAGGCCTGCGATCTCAGCTCCGGCGAATTGGAGTACGAATACGGCAACAAGTGGAGCGTCAAGGTGATTCTGCTTTCCGCCCACCGGCCGGACACTGAAGAAGCGATACGCTGCGTTGCCGGCGACGGAGCGGCCCCGCCGGAAATAATCGGCGGCCCCCTGCGCTTCCGCAAGATCCTCGCAGCCCTTTCCGCGGGCAGCGACATGGAAAAACAGGCCGCCCTGCACGAACTGGGGCCGGATTTTGTTCCGGGCCTTTTTGACATTGAAAAGTGCAATAAAAAATTGTATTCGCTGTTTTCGGAGGAATAGGCATGGACATAAAAGCGCTGGAAAAAACCGCATTGAGCGTTCGGGCGTTAAGCATCGACGCGATTCAAAAGGCCAATTCCGGTCACCCCGGCCTGCCGCTGGGCGCGGCCGAGTTAGGCGCAATCCTGTACGGCGAGCTTTTGCGGCACGACCCTGGCGACCCCGCATGGTCGGACCGCGACCGCTTTGTGATGTCGGCGGGGCATGGTTCCATGTTCCTGTATTCCCTGCTGCACCTTTGCGGCTACAAAGACATGGCGCTGGACGACATCAAAAATTTCCGCCAGACCGGTTCCCCCGCCGCCGGCCACCCCGAATACGGCATGGCCGCCGGTATTGAGGCGACCTCCGGCCCGCTGGGGCAGGGTGTCGCCATGGCGGTTGGCTTTGCCGCCGCCGAGACCATGCTCGCCGCGCGCTTCAACACGCCGCAGCACGCCATAGTCGATCATTACACCTATGCTCTCTGCGGCGACGGCTGCCTGATGGAAGGGGTTTCCGCCGAGGCAAGTTCCTTCGCCGGACATCACGGGCTGGGCAAGCTGATCGTATTCTACGATTCCAACAGAATCACCATCGACGGCGGCACGGACATTGCCTTTACCGAAGATGTCGCCAAACGCTACGAGGCATACGGCTGGCAGGTGCTGCGCGGCTCCATGTACAACTTTGAAGAAATCGCCCGCCTTGCCGCGCAGGCGAAGGCGGAAGGCGAAAAGCCCAGCCTGATAATCCTCGATTCGATCATTGGCAAGGGCGCGCCCAACAAGCAGAACACCGCCGAAATCCACGGCGCTCCGCTGGGCGCACAAGAAATTGCCGCGGCGCGCGCCGAGCTTGGAATCCCCGGCGACTTTTTTATCGCGCCGGAAGCGGCAGACTATTTTTCGGCAAAACGGGCAGAATGGAAAAAAGCCCGCGAAGGTTGGCAGTCGCTGTTTGAGGCATGGTCACAAGCAAATCCCGAAAAGCGCGAAGAGTGGAACCGGTTTCACAGCGGCAAGGCAATGCCCGCCGCCCTGCCCGCCTATAACCAGGGAGAGGCAATCGCCACCCGGACTGCCGGAAACAAGGCCCTTGCCGCAGCCGCCTTGGCGAACGCCAACCTGACAGGCGGCGCCGCCGACCTTAAAAGCCCCAACGCCGTGGGCCTTCCCGCCGAAGCGGGAACGTGGAACCGGCAGAACCGCGCCGGCCGCTACATCCACTTCGGCATCCGCGAATTCGCCATGGCGGCGATCTGCAACGGCATTTCCCTGCACGGCGGCCTCCGCCCCTTCTGCGCGACCTTCATGGTCTTCTCGGACTATCTCCGTCCGGCGCTCCGCCTTTCCGCCCTGATGAAGCAGCCGGTGATCTACGTTCTGACCCACGACTCGATCTTTGTCGGCGAAGACGGCCCCACCCACCAGCCGGTCGAGCATCTGGCAAGCCTG
>WRJO01000117.1 GCA_009778545.1 Treponema sp.
CGATTCCAACTCCATTGTCCGCGAACGGACGATTTTTTACGACAACGAAACAAAAACCCGCACCGAAAACGCCCTGCTGATTCGGGTAATGAAAAACCCCAGCGCCAACACGGTGAGCGTTGTAGACGGCATTGTCAAGCGCATTCCCAGGATCGAGGCGGACTCGGGGAACAGGATACGCCTTAATGTTATCAGGGACGACGCGGGATTTATCCGCGACTCGGTGAACGACACATTGAGCAACCTCATCATGGGCATCATCCTGACAGGGCTTGTGCTTTTGCTGTTTTTACATGACTGGAGATCAACCATCATCATCGCCATTGCCATGCCCTTCTCGATAATCTCGACCTTCCTGGTGATGCAGTTTATGCACATGAGCATTAACGTGCTGTCCCTCATGGGGCTTTCCTGCGCCGTAGGAACCCTGGTGGCGAATTCGGTTGTCGTTCTGGAAAACATTTTCCGCCACAAGGAAAACGGTCTGGGCCGCGTCCAGGCTGCTTCCACCGGTACAAAGGAAGTAATAATGGCGGTGCTTGCCTCCACCGCGACCAACGTGGCGGTGTTCGTGCCTATTTCCACAATGCCGGGCGCGATGGGACAGATTCTCGGTTCATTTGCCATAGCCGTTGTTATCGCCACGGTTTTTTCGCTCATCGTTTCCTTTACGGTCGCTCCCCTGCTTGCCTCGCGCCTTATACCCGATCAGGCAAAAGCGCCGGGTGCCATAAGCCGGGGAATCGATGCGTTTTTCAAAAAACTGGAAACCCTGTACGGAAAATCAATTGCGTACTTGATGACGCGCAAACGGCGGGCGGCGGCTTTTATAGCGGCGATTATTGCCGTGTTTGTCCTCTCCGTCATGGGCTTTTCAAAAATTGAGCAGGAACTTATCCCCAAAAGCGACGGCGGCAAAGTCCATGTGGATGTTGAACTGCCCCAGGGTAGCAGCCTTGAAATGACCGCCCTGGTGCTGGCGGAAATTGAAAGCCGCCTTATGTCGTACGACGAAGTGCGGAATATGCTGACAATCCTCGGCAACGCTGGAGGCTCGAACATAGACGTGAGCGTCGCGCAGATGAACATATCCCTTGTCCCAAAAAAACAGCGGCACAGGAGCAACGACGAGGTTGCCGCCGACATGACCAAAACCCTTTCGGACATACCCGGCGCGGATATAAAGGTAACTGCCCCGCCGGAATTTGCCCTCATGGCCGGCTCGCCGATAGACCTTTTTATCAGAGGATACGACAGCGCGGTTTTGCAGAGCATCGGAGACGAGCTGCGGGACAAGGTCGCGGCGATACCGGGCATTACCAATGCCGACATAAACACCAAATCCGGCAAACGCGAGCTGGTGTTTGAGCCGAATCGCAAGCAGATCTTCCAGGATGGGCTGACAGTTCAGGCGGTTGCCATGAGCCTTCGCTCGGCGATTGACGGGCTTGTCACCACTACCTTTAAGGAAGGCGGCGCGGAATACGACATACGGGTAAAGATGAGCGGAGATGCCCTGCGTGACATTGAAGACATACGGAACATTCCCGTTGTCACCAACACGGGTATTTTCCCCCTGTCGCGCTACGCCGATGTCCATTTTGAAGCCAGCTACAACCAGATCATGCGGGAAAACAAGCAGCGGGCAATCCGGCTCCAGGCGCATATTCTGCCCGGCTATACCCAGGGTTCGATTCTGTCGGAGGTTATGAAGCAGGTAGGGGAAATGGATATTCCCGCCGGTTACAACGTCGCCCAGGCGGGGCTTTCGGACTCCATGTCTGAATCGATGGTGCAGATGGCGATTGTGTTCCTTACCGCCATTCTCCTTACCTACATGCTCCTTGCGGCTATCCTCGAAAGTTTGAAACAGCCATTGTTCATTCTCTCGACCATTCCCCTTTCCATCATCGGCATAACGGCGGCGTGCCTCTTGACCGGCACGGTGCTGAACAACATCGCCATGATCGGCATCGTCATGCTGGTTGGCATCGTGGTAAACAACGCGATCCTGATTCTTGATTATTACAACCAGCTTAGAAAGGAAGGCCTGAGCATCCAGGATGCCATGTTCCGCGCCTGCCCGGCAAAGCTGAAGGCGATTTTAATGAGCAACATCGCCATCATCCTGGGAACGATCCCCATGGCGCTGGGAATAGGCGAATCCCTCGCCGAAATGCGCCAGCCGATGGGCATCGTTATTTCGGGCGGCATAGTTTCGTCGATGATCATGACCCTCTGGCTCGTTCCCTGCCTTGAGTTCGCATCAAGCAAGAGAGCCAAAAAAGGAGAACCCAAATGAGAAGAATTATATTAAGCATCATCATTCTTGTGTGCTTCGCTGTGGCAGCAGTTTCAGCCGAGGAGTATGATCTGGATTCTTACCTCGCCCTGGTGGAGCGGAACAATCCCGACCTGTTGATACGGTTTAAGGACATTGAACTGGCGCGAACCGATGTCGCCCTGGCACGGTCGGTAATGCTCCCCCGCGCGGGCGTGCAGGGCGCGTACAACCATAATTTTATCGAACAGACGCAGTCGATGGCGGTGGCTTCGATGGGAGGTACCCCCGGCACTCCCCTTCACTTTGAAGATATCCGCAACAACTTTGACAACGAACTGATTTTGGGAATCGGCATCTCGCAGACGCTGTTCAGCGCCGGGGCATTTTCCAACTACAGCAAGGCGAAGCTGGGGCTGGCCATACGCGAACAGTCCTTCGATGCGGCGCGGCTGGCAGTCCTGTGCGCGGCAAAGAAGCTCTATCTGCGGGCGCAGCTTGCCCTTATCGTCGTCGAAGTGCGGGAGTCGTCGGAAAAATTCAGCCAGGAACAGTACCAGCGCGTTGAGCGGAGGAGGCAGGCCGGCGCCGCTACCGAAATGGACCTGCTTCTGGCAGAGGTCGATCTGCGGACAAAGACCGATGCGGTAATGGAATCGAAGAAAAACGCCGAACTGATATTGCTCGCCTTCCGCGACCTTGCGGGCATTCCCCATGCACAGGAAGTCATTCTGGTTCAGGAACGCACCGAACTGCCGGAGATTCCAGAAACGCCGAACCTGGGCAGCATTCTCGCAGGGCGTTCCGATTACCGCGCCCTGATGCTTGCCCGCGAGCTGACCGACCTTGAACGCAAAGCTGCCCGCAACGCCTTTCTGCCCGAAGTTTCTGCTTCTTTTTCGTATGGCCTGGGCCGCATGATGGGGAACGATGATTATGGCGGAAATTATGATTTCGATGCCGCGAGCCTCAGCCTTACCGTCAGCCTGCCTATCATGGCGGGAGGTGCGCGCTTAGCCCGCATGAAAGCCGCGCAGCTTGAGCAGGAAAAAACAATCATCGCCCTGTCGCAGAGGGAAACGGCGATTGAGAGCGAATTGCGGGAACTGCAATTAAGGCTCGAAGATGCACGGCAGCGCTTTGAATCGGCGTATCTTACCGTGGAAACCGCCCGGCGCGCGGTATCGCTGGCACAGTCCGCCTTCACCAACGGCCAGGCAACCTATCTTACCGTCATGGACGCGCAGGACAAGCTGGACATGGTCTGGCTCAACTTTACCAACGTTAATTTTGAGTATCTTTCCGCATATTACGATTGGGAACTTGCCACCGGCAAATAATTTATTTGGAGGTTGTATGAAACTTCGTTTCATATTCGATTATACTGTGCGGCTTTCTAGCCGCACAAAATAGGAGTTAATTATGAAGACTATTACGAAAATGGC
>WRJO01000118.1 GCA_009778545.1 Treponema sp.
ATCATCGGGGTTAACGTATTCAACGATGTTACCTGGTTCAATAAAGAAGCCTTTGAAAACGCCATGTTCTACGGAAAGCTGTTCCTCGTTCTTGAAGACGACTCGGCTTTTTCTTTGAAGATGGCATGGCTTGATCGGGCGGCGCGCATCGGCGAAGTTTGCGAGGCGATTGAAAAAGCGGAAGCGGATTCCGGTTACCGGCTGGACCACCTGGTATGCCTGCTTGCCGGTGAAGAATTGCCCGCCGAGCCAAAGGCGAAACCTGCGGCGGCAAAGATGAAGCCTGCCGAGCCAGCGACAAAACCTGCCGCGCCGAAAGCGAAACCCGCCGCGCCAAAGGTGGAAGCCGGGGTGGCGAAAATAAAACCTGCGACGGCAAAGCCAAAACCTGCGACGCCGAAAGCGAAACCCGCCGCACCGAAGGTGGAAGCTGGGGTGGCGAAAACAAAACCTGCGACGGCAAAGCCAAAACCTGCGACGCCGAAAGCAAAAACAGAATCGGCAAAGCCGTCGGCAAAAGCGAAAACCGGGGCGGCAAAAGCAAAGCCGACTGCGGAAAAAGCGAAACCCGCCGCAGCGAAAACAAAGCCTGCCGCGCCGAAAGCAAAAACCGAAGCGGTAAAAGAAAAGCCCGCCGCGCCGAAAACGAAACCCGCCGCGAAAAATGCAAAATCTGAAAAAGGAAAAAAGAAGGGATGAGACTCAATGGAAAAATCTGGATTATCGGGGCGTGCCTTCTGATGGCGCCGAAGATGATGCCGCTGTTTGCGCAGGATATGTTTCTCGAACTGAACCTGAACAACCAGGCGAATAACATGATGCGCCCCGTCCGGTCCAGGCCGAATCTGGAAATATTCAGGGTGATAGAACGGGCAGGCAGCGACAAGCGTATCGGCGGAATCATCCTGAATGTCTCATCGTACCGTGCGGGCATGGATACCCTCTGGGAACTGCGGAACGCGCTGGCGAACTTTAAAGCCCAGGGAAAAAAAGTATGCGCCTTTATCAGCAACGCCGATCTGGACATGTACTGCCTTGCAACGGTCGCCGATTCCATTGTCATGGACGATCTGGGAATACTGACGATGATGGGCTATGCCTGGGGGCGGCCCTACGTCCGGCACAGCCTGGATAAGCTGGGCATCGGGGTGCGCGAGCTTCGCTACCTGGAATACAAGTCCGCCAACGAGATGTTTACCCGCGACTCCCTTTCCGACGCGGACCGCAGGCAGTACGGCGAAGTGTTAGACGACATTATGGCGATCACCCGGGGCACGGTAACCGGAGCGCGATCGCTGACTGACGAAGAATTTGACTCATTGATAAACGACGGATTTATGTTCCCTGCAAAAGCGGCCGCAGATCGCCGCCTGGTTGACCGCACGGGCAGGAAGGCTGCGGTAATCGAAGCGATCAAGGAAATTACCGGCAGCGAAAAGGCGGCGAGCTTCGCCCTTTACGGAGACCTCGACTCAAGCCTTACCGGCAGCATAATCCCGTACAGGCCGGCCAGGGCGCGCTGGCTGGACAAGTCGCCGGTGATTGCCGTGATTTACGCCAGCGGCGTTACCGACATGGAGCAGGGAATCGCCGCATGGACTTTAGCGAAGACAATTCGGGATCTGTCCGAAAAAAGGCGGGTAAAGGCGATTGTGCTGCGGATCAACTCAAGCGGCGGGAGCGCCGAGGCCGCCGACTATGTTGCCGAGGCGGTAAAGATCGCCAAAAGGCGCGTCCCGGTAGTGGTGTCCATGGGCGCTGTCGCAGCGTCCGGCGGCTATTGGGCAAGTATGAGCGCCAGCCACATTACCGCTTCCCCGGTAACGCTGACCGGCTCCATCGGCGTAATCGGAAGCTGGTTTTACGACAAGGGAATGAACGACAAGCTGGGAATCACGGTAGATTCCTTACAGCGGGGGGATCATGCCGACCTGCTAACCGGGGCGATACTGCCCCGGCGCGATCTCAGGGAAGACGAAATAAGCCGCTACCGCGATTACATTCTTGCATTGTACGCGGACTTTACCGCCAGGGTAGCGGCAAACCGGGGCATGGAACTTGAGCGGGTGGAAGCGGTCGCCCAGGGGCGGGTATTTTCCGGAGTCGGCGCACTCAACGCCGGCCTTATCGACAGCATAGGCGGCCTTGACGATGCCATCCGCATGGCGCGAAAACTTGCCAATATTAACGACGATATGACGGTTTCGTTCAGCGAATATCCCAAACCAAAATTTTTCGACATGATGATGGAGCGAATGCTGTCGGCGAAGTTCCGGGGCGGCACAGCGGGGCTTTCTCCGGCCGCTCTGGTAGCGGAACTTTTTCTGCCCGCGCCGCTTCTGGAAGAGCTTCGCTACCGGATTACGCATAACGGCCGGGCGATGCCGATTCTGGATATAGAAAACACCTGGCTGTACTAACATGACCCAAACGCCTGCCACCGCACTATCCGCCGCAGGCAAGGCCGTGTACCTGCACGGCTTCAGCGCCATCGATTCGTATCTGGGGCGGCCATCTGCGGCTGCCGTCCATGTTTTTTGCGGCGCAGACCTTTCCGATCTTGCCCGCCTGTTTGAAGGGCTGCGCTACCCCGGCGCATCCATCGCCGATGCCGCCCTTTGCTGCGACGAAAAAACCTGGTACTTCCGCTGCGAAGAACCGGCGGACATTACAAGCCGCCGCGCCTCGTTCGGCTTTCTGGAATTTTACCAGGACTGCGCGACGCGCCGCTATTACGATCACAACGGCATCTACCCCCATCTGAGCCGCCTCCGCAACGGCGAGAAGTACGGCGAACCGGCGCGCTGGATCGATGTTGCACTAAACTCTGATCCCGGCGATGCCGCGCGGCGCATTATCGACGGGGCGCTGATCCTTGCCCGCTACTTTCCCGGCGCCGGCCTCGGCGAGATAAACTCCGCCGCCGCAGAATTTTCCCGCACAGACGCCGAACCCGGCGGCTACACCGTATTACCTCCGCCGTCATCCGAGGAACAGCGGCTCCTGCTGATCGGCCTGTTGGAAGCGGCAAATCCCGCCGCCGGCTTTGAACTGTTAAAACGCAGCGGATTTATCGCCGCGCACTGGCAGGAATTGGCAGCGCTGGACGGCGTGGATCATTCCAAGGAATTTCATCCCGAAGGCAACGTCTGGAAGCACACCATGGAAGCCCTGCGCTATCGCAAGGCAGCGGCCGGCGGCTTCGATCTGCGGCTTTCGCTGGGGCTGCTTTTGCACGATGCGGGCAAGCCGCTTTCCCAATCTGCCGGCAGCCGCCGCTTTGACGGCCACGCCGAACTTGGCGAGCGCCAGGCCAGCCGCTTCCTCGGCAGGCTTGGCTTCGATCCGCCGCTGATACGCGACGTATGCTACCTGGTACGCAACCACATGCTGCCCGCCGCTCTTCCCCGCCTGCCGCTTGTCCGCACCGCCGAGACCATGGCATCGCCCCTGTTCCCCGCGCTGCTGGAACTGTACCGCTGCGACGAGTCCTCATCATACAAGGGCCTCGACGGTTATTACCAAAGCAGCGCCGCCTACCGCTCGTTCCTTAAATACCGCCACAACCCCTACCGTTCCTCTGACGGAAAAAAACTTGATAAACGCCAAAGCAACCG
>WRJO01000119.1 GCA_009778545.1 Treponema sp.
GGCGCTCAACGAGATGCCCGCGACGGACTGTTCCAAAAGCCTCTCCCTTATGAATCAGGCGGAAACGGAGAAGGCGCGCCGGTTTCACCAGAGTTTCCCCCAGTACGCCGAAACCCCGCTGGTGAATTTGTCCCGCCTTGCCGGTCAGTGCGGCATCAGGGGAATCTACCTGAAAGACGAATCCTGGCGCTTCGAACTTAACGCGTTCAAGGTACTGGGAGGCTCTTACGCCATCGGGAGGCACATCGCCGCCCAACTGGGGAAGGACATTGGGGAAATTGACTATGCCGCGCTTGTTTCGGACGAGACCAAGCAGAAGTTAGGCGACATTACCTTCTACACCGCCACCGACGGCAACCACGGACGGGGGGTGGCGTGGGCGGCAAACAGGCTGCGGCAAAAATCCGTGGTACTCATGCCCAAAGGCTCATCCCCGACACGCTTGCAGAACATCCGCAACGAAGGGGCCGACGCGAGCATAACCGAATTCAACTACGACGACGCTGTACGGCTTGCCAACAAAAAAGCGTCGGCGGATCCTCGCGGGGTCATGGTGCAGGATACCGCCTGGGAAGGCTACGAAGAAATCCCCGGCTGGATAATGCAGGGCTACGGAACCATGGCCGGCGAGGCGGCTTACCAGCTTAAAGCCGTGGGCGTTGAACGCCCCACCCACATTTTTGTGCAGGCGGGCGTCGGTTCGATGGCAGGAGCAGTCATCGGCTATTTTGCCAACCTGTTTCCAAACAACCCGCCGGTAATGACGGTAGTGGAAGCCTCCGCCGCCGATAACCTCTACGTTTCCAACCTTGCCGGAAAACTCATCGGGGTAAAGGGAAACCTTTCAACGATAATGGCGGGGCTTGCCTGCGGCGAGGGCAACACCATCTCCTGGGAGATACTGAAAAACCACGCGAAATTTTTCGTATCCGCCCCGGACTGGGTTGCCGCGCGGGGAATGAGGGTGCTGTCCTCCCCGCTCAGGGGAGACGACAGGGTGATTTCGGGAGAATCGGGCGCCGCCACAACCGGGCTTGTGTATTCACTGCTGCAGGATGCCGAGTACGGCGATTTCCGCGCGGCGCTGGGGATCGATGCCGAATCGACGGTGCTGTTGTTCAGCACCGAAGGCGACACCGATCCGGATAAGTATCGTGACATAGTCTGGGACGGCGAGTTTCCCAGCGGAGCTTAGGAAAAGAGTCAACGAATGACACTTAAGAAAAGAGTCAACGAATTACACGAATGTAAACGAATGAAGAAGGAAATAAGCAGGAATGAGGAATTGAACAAGGCTTTTATTCCTATTCCTTCCTGTATTATTCGCGTTCATTCGCGCCATTCGTTGATTATGTATTAATGCCATTTAAGGAGGCAGTGATGGATTTTGCTGCAATCAAAAAGGCCGCCGAAGGTTACGAGGCGGACATGACCAGGTTCCTGCGGGACCTGATCCGGCTTCCCGGTGAAAGCTGCGGCGAAAAAGAGGTTGCCGCCCGCATCGTGGAAGAAATGAAAAAAGTCGGGTTCGACGAAGCGGGCATCGACGCGATGGGCAACGCCGTCGGCTACATGGGGAACGGTAAAACCCTCATCGCCTACGACGGCCACATCGACACCGTGGGAGTCGGCAACAAGGCCAACTGGAAATTCGATCCCTACGAAGGCTATGAAACCGCGACCGAAATCGGGGGGCGAGGCGCTTCCGACCAGCTCGGCGGGCCGGTGGCGGCGGTGTACGGGGCGAAGATCATGAAAGACCTTGGCCTGTTAAACGACAAATTCAGGGTGATGGTGACAGGCACCGTGCAGGAAGAAGACTGCGACGGCCTGTGCTGGGAATATATGATAAAAGAATTGAAAATCAAGCCGGAATTTGTCGTGATCACCGAGCCGACCGACGGCAACATCTACCGGGGACAGCGGGGCCGCATGGAGATCCGCGTTGAGGTAAAGGGAATTTCCTGCCACGGTTCCGCGCCGGAACGGGGCGACAACGCCATCTTCAAAATGGGAGAAATTCTCGCCGAGGTTAAGGCCCTGAACAAAAAGCTGAAGAAGGACAAATTCCTCGGCAAGGGAACCCTTACCGTTTCACAGATATATTTCACTTCGCCCTCCCGCTGCGCCGTTGCGGATATGTGCGCCATTTCCATCGACCGCCGCCTTACCATGGGCGAGACGTACAAAAGCGCCCTCAAAGAAATTGCCGAACTGCCCAAGGTGAAAAAGTACAAGGCAAAAGTGTCGATGTACAAATACGACCTGCCCAGCTACACCGGCGTGGTCTATCCCATCGACTGCTATTTCCCCACCTGGGTTATCCCCGAAGATGCCAAAGCGACAAAGGCGATGGTAAAGGCATACGAGGGAATGTACGGAAAGCCCAAGGTTGACAAGTGGACTTTTTCAACTAACGGCGTTTCGATAATGGGACGTAACAAGATCCCCTGCATCGGCTTCGGCCCCGGCAAAGAAGCCCAGGCGCACGCCCCCAACGAAAAGACCTGGAAAAAAGACCTTGTCCGCTGCGCCGCCGTATACGCCGCCCTGCCCGGCATGTACACCAAAGAGAAGAAATGATTGTGAATTACTCACACGGAGGCACCAAGGCACGGAGAATTAAGAGGCTAAGGATGGTCGCAAATACCATATCTTACTTTGTGCCTCTGTGCCTTTGTGAGAGATAAACGAAAATAAATATCAAGGAGTAGAAACGTGGCTTACATTAATCAGTACAATTCCAAACTGGACAGCCTTAATTTTAAGGATATGTTTGGCGGAGATTTTTTCCTGACATGGGAAAAAACCTATGACGAAATTCTCGCTACCTTTACCGTAGCGGACGCCCTCAGGTGGCTGCGGGAGAATAACATTTCCACCCGCATTTTCAGCACCGGCCTGGGCATATCCCTGTTCCGGGATAACTCGACACGCACCCGTTTCAGCTATGCCTCCGCATGCAACCTCCTGGGCCTCGCGGTGCAGGACCTGGACGAAGGCAAGTCGCAGATAGCCCACGGAGAGACGGTGCGGGAAACCGCCAACATGATTTCCTTCATGGCCGACGTTATCGGCATCCGTGACGACATGTACATCGGCAAGGGCAATGCCTATATGCGCGAGGTTGCGAAAGCGGTGCGCGAAGGCCACATCGACGGCAACCTGGAACAGTGCCCTACCCTCGTCAACCTCCAGTGCGACATCGATCATCCCACCCAGTCAATGGCCGACATGAATCACATCATCCATCATTTCGGCGGCGTTGACAAACTCAAAGGAAAAAAAGTCGCCATGACCTGGGCATATTCCCCCTCCTACGGGAAGCCGCTCTCTGTACCCCAGGGCGTTATCGGCCTGATGACCCGCTTCGGCATGGAAGTACATCTCGCCCACCCCGAAGGTTACGAAGTGATGCCCGAAGTCGAGGACGTGGCGAAGAAAAACGCCGCTCTAAGCGGGGGCAAATTCACCAAATCCAATTCGATGAAGGACGCATTTGCCGGCGCGGACATTGTGTATCCCAAAAGCTGGGCGCCCTTTGCCGCAATGGAAAAACGCACAAACCTGTACGG
>WRJO01000120.1 GCA_009778545.1 Treponema sp.
TGATCCTGAAAATGGTATGCCGTCTCCGGATTTAGAAATCTTCGACAAGATTCTTGCCAAAATCCGGCAGGCGAATAAGGAAGTGATTATTTGTGTAACAACGGGCGGCGGTCTTAACATGACTGTTGACGAGCGCATCGCTGTGGTTCCCAGATTCAAACCGCAGCTTTGTTCAATGAACGCCGGTTCAATTAACTGGGGTCTTTATACCATTGCGGAAAAATATAAGGAATGGAAGTTTGACTGGGAACAGCCTTTTTACCAGTCTACAAAAGATGTAATTTTCAAAAACACTTTTACAGATATAGAAAGGATGCTCACCGTAATGAGGGAAAGCGGAACAAAGCCCGAACTTGAGTGTTATGATGTGGGTCATATTTACAACTTAAAGACAATGCAGAAGGCGGGTTTGATAACAGGAAAGCCCTATTTGCAGTTTGTTCTTGGGATTAACGGCGCACTTGGTTCCGATCCGCTTGATCTGGTAACCATGAAAACAACCGCAGACAGGGTTTTTGGCGTTGGCGAATATGAATGGTCGGCCTTTGGAGCGGGCAGAGCAGAATATCCCATTTGTGTTACGAATTTGGTCCTGGGCGGTCATGTGCGCGTAGGTTTGGAAGACAACCTCTATTTGAGCAAAGGTGTTTTGGCAAAGAACAACGCTGAATTGGTAGAAAAAATGCTGCGTATTATGAAGGAGCTTGATTTCGAACCTGCCAGCCCCGCTGAAGGGAAAGAAATTCTCGGTATCTGAGAGAAAGCCGAATCTCCACAAAAAAAGCTGTCCTGTCCGGCCTGCCGGACAGGACAGCCCTTGTTGCAGCTAACAGTATCTTACAGTGCTTCCACCGCTGCGGCGACTCCCATGCCGCCGCCTACGCAGAGGGTTGCAAGGCCCTTTTTGGCTTTTCGCCGGGCAAGTTCGTAGAGCAGCGTCACGAGGATCCTCGTGCCGGACGCTCCCACGGGATGCCCCAGGGCAATTGCGCCGCCGTTGACGTTCACCCGCGCGGGATCCCACTTAAGGTCTTTGCCTACCGCCAGTGACTGCACGGCAAAAGCCTCGTTGGCTTCGATAAGATCAAAATCGTTAATCGTGAGCGATGTTTTCTTGAGCAGCTTTTGCACCGCCGCCACCGGGCCAATGCCCATGATGGTAGGATCAACGCCCGCCCAGGTGCCGGCAATAAACCGCGCCATGGGTTTTACTCCCAGTTCTTTGGCTTTGTCGGCGCTCATCACGACAATGGCGGCGGCGCCGTCGTTAATGCCCGAGGCATTTGCTGCCGTAACCGTTCCGCCGTCCGGCTTGAACGCCGGTTTGAGCGATGCCAGGCTTTCGGCGGTGACGCCCGCTTTGGGATACTCGTCTGTGAAGAAGGGGACGGTATCTTTTTTTACTTTTATGGGAACCGTCACGATCTCGTCCTTGAATTTGCCCTCGCCCATGGCCTTTTCGCATTTCTGCTGGCTGTTTGCGGCAAATTGATCCTGTTCTTCACGGGTAATGCTGTACTTGGCGGCGAGGTTTTCCGCAGTGATGCCCATGTGGTAATTGTTGAAAGCGTCAATGAGGGCGTCGTTAATCATTGCGTCAATGACCTTGCCGTCGCCCATCCTGAACCCTGCCCTGGCCGCGGGCATGATGTACGGAACCTGGGTCATATTTTCCGTGCCGCCCGCTACGATTATGTCCGCCTCGCCCGCCGCGATAAGGCTGGCGGCAAGGTTGACGCACTTAAGGCCGGAGCCGCAGACGTCGTTAACCGTCATGGCAGGCGATTCGATGGGAAGCCCCGCCTTGATCATCGCCTGGCGGGCGACATTCTGTCCCAGCCCCGCCTGGAGTACGCAGCCCATGAACACTTCTTCGACCAGTTCCGGCTTGACGCCCGCCCTGGCAAGGGCTTCTTTTATGACAACCGCCCCCAGTTCAGCCGCGGAAACATTCGAAAAAGTTCCCTGAAATTTGCCAATCGCCGTCCGGCAAGCGCCGGCTAATACAACTTCTCTTGCCATAAATTACTCCTTCTATTGCATTGGTTTCAGGTCGGGACTGAAAATGACCTTTGCCTCGGTCGCTTCCTGCACCTGTTCTTTGGTGAAATCGGGATGCAATTCGGTCAGCACAAGTCCTTCTTCCCGCACTTCCAGTACGCCCATCTCGGTGATGATCAAGTTGACAACGCCCAGCGCCGTGTACGGAAGGGTGCATTTTTTCAGAATCTTCGCCGCGCCCTTTTGGGTATGGGTCATCGCCACGATTACCTTTTTCGCGCCTACGACCAGGTCCATCGCGCCGCCCATGCCGGGAACCATTTTTCCCGGTACGATCCAGTTCGCCAGGTTGCCTTTTTCATCAACTTCCAGCGCGCCCAGAATGGTAGCGTCCACATGGCCGCCGCGGATGATCCCGAAAGAATAGGAGCTGTCAAAGAACATCGCTCCGTTTTTAATGGAAACCGGCTGGCCTCCGGCGTTTACAATGTCGGTATTGGCGTTTTCTTTCGAGGGCGCAGGTCCCATTCCCATAATGCCGTTTTCCGACTGGATTATCAGTTCAACATCGGGGGGCAGAAAATTAACCACCATGGTGGGAAGACCTATCCCCAGATTTACCACATCGCCGTCTTTGAGTTCTTTCGCAACCCGGGCCGCAATAATATCTTTTACATCTGCCATGGTTTTTCTCCTCCTACGATTGCGTTTACAAAAATACCGGAAACATGAATGCTGTTGGGATCGATTGTTCCGGTCTCCACAATCTCGCAGGCACCGGCGATTACATGATCCGCCGCCGTCGCCATCATGGGATTAAAATTCCTCGTGGTACCGTTAAAAACACAGTTTCCCATTTTGTCGATTTTGGAAGGCCGGATAAGGGCGAAATCGGCGTGGAGGGGTTTTTCCAGAAGATAGTCCTTCCCGTCCACGTTGATTACCTGTTTGCCTTCGGCGACAATGGTTCCCACTCCGGTCGGGGTGAGGAAACCGCCCAGTCCCGCGCCACCCGCTCTGATGCGCTCGGCCAGCGAGCCCTGGGGAACCAGCGTCAGGTCGAGTTTGTCGGCCTCGACATCGGTGTTCATGCGCCGGGCGACTTCGGGATTAAGGCCGACGTGCGACGCGATAAGTTTTTTTACCTGCCCATTGATTATCAATTTGCCGACACCCTGGCCCTGCGGGTAATTGTCTTTTGCTCCCCAGCCGCCGTCATTGCAGATAATGGTAAGATTTTTTACGCCTTTTTTAACCAATGCGTCGATTAAAATTTCAGGCGTACCGCAGGCCATAAATCCGCCGACCATGATGACAGCGCCATCCTTGATCGGGGCTACGGCTTCATCCGCTGAATTGATGATTTTATTCAGCATCTCTGCCTCCTGATAAACAAACCTGCTTTTTACAGCAGGTTTGTTGAAAGTTTTTCCAGCCTTGCAAAAGTCTGGCTTGTCAAA
>WRJO01000121.1 GCA_009778545.1 Treponema sp.
TTGAAACAACCTAAAACCCAATACAAGAAACAAGGCCGGGCAGTGGCTCCGCAGGCGGACTCCCCCAGATTTTTGCCAGCCCGCGCGCGCCCCCCGCGCCGCCCGCTCTGGCGGGGTTTTGCGGAAACCTTGCGGGTCAAGTTTAGCCCTTTAGGGCGGGGTTGTTGTTTTTTTCGCTATTTTTTGCTTCATTCGTTACTTTGCCTTTTCCCCGTTCCTTGAGACTGTGCAGGGTAAAGTCAACCGTACCTTTGGCTATGCCCATGACATCGGCGATTTGCCGGTTGGTGGGATCGGGGCGCATCTGCTCAAGCCGTCTCCGCATATTTTCCAGCCGCTTTCGACCGCGTTTAAGCCGTTCCTGCATGCGCTGGGCGGCAATGCTATCCTTGTTCAGTGCCTGTAAATTTCTTTCATAATAGAGGCATCTGAAAAATTGACAGTTGGTGCGTTCCCGCTGTATGTCGATTTTTCTTTTCCTGTTTGCCCTCAGTTCCCTCAGCTTATCAATCATTCTTCTCATCTCGTCCGGTTCTATGCCCAGCTTTGGAGAAACCCTTTCGAGAAAATCATCAGAAACATAGCAGGAACATTTTAAAATGAGGATCAATACCTGGCGGGGGTTTCTGAATTTAAGCTGGTTTCCCGGAAATTGCAATTCATCGTATTCTGGTTTTTCTTCGCTTACATATGCATCGGGCATCTGCGTGAGCCATGCCGTAGTTTCTGCGACATATTTGCGCGTTTGACGCATACGGTATTCCTTAATCGTCATTCGAACCATTGCCTCTATATAGCTTTCAAACGACGAACCGTTTTCCCGATAGTTGGCTATCGCATGCCTGATGCGCGGATACAACCATGATACATAATCCTCATATTCTTCCCGGGTAAATCCATTAAGGTGCCAGGTGTCTTCATCAATATGTCTGAAAACTGCCCCCTCCAATTCCTTTCTGTCCAGCAATTCCGCCGAATAATCTGCATAAAGCTCGTTGAGTGAAACCGTACAGTGCATGTGTTCTCCTGCACAAAATATACGCACGGAAGGAAACAACGCAAAATTTTTTTACTATGGAAATGATGTTTGTAATGTGTAATTTTTTTTTCTTACAAATAACGAGCCGCCTTTGATAAACAGTGTTTTTGCACAATCGCGCGAAATACTGTAAGCGGAAAAAAATCTGCCTATAGCAGATATAGAAAAAATCAGACTGCGGCCTACGGATGATCATTCGCAGATCTACCCTATAAGCTTGTCAGAGTTTGGGAATTAAATATTGTAATTCGTTGATCGCAATACTCGCCGCTACCTGAACTGGAGATCGATTGTCTCGACTCCTTCAAAGTAGCTGTCAATATTGATGTTTTGCGGGACATTCCCCCAGGTTTGATGGTCCTGCCAGCGGTGCACGTAGAGCCTTACATGGCTGAATTCGCCTTCTTTGTAGTACACCGTCATCGACGGCCAGGCGTTTCCCGGCGGGAGGGTGATGATTTCTCCGCGGCTTGCGGTGTTGGTGAACCATTCCGAAGGAATGTAGGCCCTTGCGGTCTGATACAGTCCTTTGCGGTACTGGACTACATAGCCCTTCCGGTAGGGCCAGACTTTTTCCAGGCTGATATTGATGTAATAATACTCAGACGCATGGTCGTCGGGTATATTTTGGGCAAATACAAAGACTCCGGCGGTAAGTAAAACCGCCAAAACAGCGGCGAAAACGTACTTTTTCATGCAGACCTCCACACTCTCTTATTATAGGGGATGACGCGAAAAAATGCAAGGGACAATGGCGCGGAGCTTGATAAATTTGCCGTTTTACGGCGTTTTCGGTACAATGGCGTATGAACAAAATTCGGGAAAGATTGAAAAAATGCGGCATCGAAATACCGGAGATCCTCCTGCCTCGTGACGCAGAGCTGCGGCATTGGGCAGTTATCGCCTGCGATCAGTTTACCCAGGATCGCCCATATTGGCAAAAAGCGGCGGCGGCGGCAGGCGGGCGGCCTTCCACGCTGGACATGATCTTCCCCGAGGCGTTTCTTGGCGGCGGGGATGGGGCGGTTTTGGCGGCAAAGATTGAGAGCATCCACCGGTCGATGCAGAACTGCCTGGATTCGGGCGTTTTTGCCCCTGCCCGCAGGGGTTTGGTGTACCTCGAACGGGATACTCCGTTCAACCGGGGACGCAGGGGGCTTGTCGCCGCCGTAGACCTCGAGCGCTACGACTGGTCGCCGTCCGCCCGTCCCCTTATCCGCGCCACCGAGGGCACGGTGCCGGAGCGCCTGCCCCCCCGGATGGACATCCGCCGGAACGCCCCCCTAGAAACCCAGCACGTTATTTTGCTCATCGACGACGAAAAAGACGCACTGCTGCCGGCCATCGGCGAAATGGCAAAAAAAGCCCCGCCCGCTTACCATGGCGAACTGATGCTGGGTTCGGGCAGCGCGGGCGGCTGGCTGCTCGATGCTGAAAGCGGCGCGTCTATGGCAGCCTGGGCCTTTCTGGCCGGGGGGCTGGAGGAACTGGCTGGCAGGGCAAAAAGCCGCTACGCCGCCTCCGATGCCGCTGGGGGCGGGGATGAGCCGTTTCTTTTTGCCGTCGGCGACGGGAATCATTCGCTGGCCAGCGCCAAAGGCGTGTGGGAAGAGTACAAGGCGGCAAATGCTTTAGCAGACGGCGGCGAAATAAATCATCCCTGCCGTTATGCACTCATTGAGATAGAAAACATCTACGATCCGGCTATAACCTTTGAGCCGATACACCGCGTTGTGTTTAACCTCGGTTTTGACGCAGCGCTGGGTATTCTTTCGGCGCTCCCCGGTTTTTCCAGCCGTCCGCTAGCCGGCAGGGAACAAATGTCCGCCCTGGTCGCCGAACCGGTGCCGGGAAACCGTTTCGGCGTCGCAAGCGGAAACCGGTATGCGCTGGTTGAGACAAGCGCCGGCGGCATATCCACGGCAAGCCTCCAGCCCCTGCTGGACAGCGCAGCCGGCGGCAGCAACGCATTATCTGTCGACTATATCCACGGCGAAGACGAGTTATTCCGCCTCTCCGCCAGCGACGGCGCTGCTGCCGCATCCGTCCCTCCGGCCACCGGCATCCTATTGCCGCCGGTACAAAAAGCCGGTTTCTTTGAAACCGTCGCCCGCTGCGGCCCTCTGCCCCGCAAAAGCTTTTCCATGGGGGAAGCAGTAGAGAAACGCTTCTATATCGAGTGCAGGAAATTATTTGGTTGAATCGCTTTTCTTTATTTATGAGGAGTACATACTGCCATTTAAGGCAAAACTTGACCCACAAGGTTTCCGTAAAACCCCGCCAGAGCGGGCGGCGCGGGGGGCGCGCGCGGGCTGGCAAAAATCTGGGGGAGTCCGCCTGCGGAGCCACTGACCGGCCTTGTTTCTTGTATTGGGTTTTAGGTTGTTTCAA
>WRJO01000122.1 GCA_009778545.1 Treponema sp.
AAGACGTAGAAACACCGCATAACCCTGAAACCTCCGATAACCCGATACAAGAAACCAAGCCGGGCAGGGGCTCCGCAGGCGGACTCCCCCAGGTTTTCGCCAGCCCCGCGCTGCCCCCCCGCCCCGCCGGGGAATGGGAAGAACTCTGGCGGCTGTATCACAAAACGATTAACAACGAGAGCCGGAACAACCCCGGCCTGCAGAAGCAGTTCATGCCCAAACGCTACTGGAAATACTTAACGGAAATGTAAGATTTTACTTCTTCTTGTTGGCGATATCCACCCAGACCGCCAGAAGCAGAATAAACCCCTTGACGATGTATTGGATCATGATGGGCAGGTTCATAAGGCTCATGCCGTTATCGAGGCTCGCCATTACCAAAGCGCCGATGATTGCCCCGAAGATCGTACCGATGCCGCCTGACGGACTCGTTCCGCCGATGATGCAGCTCGCAATTACTTCAAGCTCAAAGCCGTTCCCCGCGGCGGTGGTTGCCGCGTTAAGGCGCGATGTAAACATTAAAGCGCCCACGGCAGACATGGTTCCCATCAGCATGCATATGCCCATTATCGTCTTTCGTATGTTGACCCCCGAAAGCCTGGCGGCTTCCATGTTGCCGCCGATGGCGTATACATGGCGGCCGAAAGGAGTCCTGGTGGTGATGATGGTAAAAATTCCCGCCACGGCAAGCAGAATCAAAACCGCATAGGGAATGCCCCGGTAATCGGCAAGCACCATGCCAAGCGAAAAAATGGCGGCGGAGATAATAACCGCTTTGGCAATCGCCAAAGAGGGTCTGAGGACGGTAAAGCCGTTGCGGATACGTTTTTTTCTGGTGTACACCTCCGAAAAATTAAAGGCAAGCAGCGCGATTGCTACCAGAATTATCGTGGTCATATGGTAAGAGCCTTCGCCCGAAAATGTCGGAATATAGTTCTGGCCTATCGCCTTGAATCCCTCGCTAAATTCCCCGATGGTGACGCCTTTCGTTATCATCAGGGTGAATCCCCGGAAGGCAGTCATGCTGGCCAGGGTAACGATGAACGCCGGAACCTTCCGGAATGCAATCCAGTAGCCGTGCCAGCAGCCCACGGTAAAACCGGCTGCAAGGGTGATAAAAATCGCGATTACCGGATGAACGCCCTGCCTGGACATCAGCCAGGCCGCCAGCGCGCCCAGGGTTCCGCAGACAGAACCTACCGACAGATCGATGTTTCCCGCTACCATAACCAGAACCATGCCGCTGGTCATGGTGGCGATGGTAACCATCTGCATAAACAGGTTGGAAAGGTTGCGCGAAGATAAAAAGATCCCTCTGGTTAATACTGAAAATATTAACCAGATTAGCATTAATGCGGCAATCATCGTGTATTGACGCGCATTATTTCGTATAACGGCAGCCAATGCCGCGCCTAATGATTCTTCCTTCGGCCTGTCAAGATCGCTCAATGTTTTTTCCTCCTGCCGCATGGCTGCTACGTGTGGCATAGCTGCTATGCGTTGCGTAGCTGCTACGCGTGGCGTAGCTTAGCACTTTTTCCTGGGTCGCTTCGGCTTTCAGCAGCTCGCCCGTGATCGTTCCCTCGTGCATCACCAGAATCCGGTCGCTCATTCCCAGGATTTCGGGCAGTTCCGACGAGATCATGATAATCGCGATGCCGCTTTCCGCAAGGTTCTGCATGATGGCGTAAATTTCATACTTTGCCCCCACGTCGATGCCCCGTGTCGGCTCGTCAAGAATAATCACCTTTGGTTTGGTCAGCAGCCATTTGCCCAGGGCGACTTTCTGCTGATTGCCGCCGCTCAGGTTCTGTACCAGTTGTTCGATTGATGGGGTTTTTATCCGCAGCGATTTTACCATCTGCTCTACGGCGGCAAGTTCGGCATCCTGATCGATTAGGCCGGCTTTGTTCAGCCGTGAGTACAGGCTCGCAAGGGCCATGTTGTTTTTGACGTTTTGGATAAGGATCACGCCGCTGCCCTTCCGGTCTTCGGAAAGGTAGTTGATCCCCGCGCTGATTACGTCGCCGGGAGTGCGTGTAGCAACGGGGCTGCCAAAGAGCAGCGCTTCGCCGGAACTCCGTTTTCCCCACACGCCGAGAAGGCTTAGCATCAGTTCGGTTCTGCCCGCGCCCATAAGGCCGGCAACCCCTAGTATCTCCCCCTTGCGCACGGACAGGTTGATGTTGTTGAGTGCGATTTTTCCGGCAATCTCGGGATCGTATACGGTCCAGTTTTTTATTTCGAAGGCTGTTTCGTTTTCGGCGATTTCTTCCGGTTTTCTGTTGGATTGCGGAAAACGCTGGGTTAGTTCCCGTCCAACCATCAGCGATATAAGCTTGTCTTCGTCTAGTTCCGTTTTGTCGTAGGTTCCCTTTGTTTTGCCGTCGCAGAGTACGGTAATCCGGTCGGCAATGGAAAACACTTCTTTGAGTTTGTGGGAAATAAAAATGCAGGTCATACCCCGTTCGCGGAAAACCCGCAGAAGGTCCATCAGGTGATCGATTTCTGTTTCGGTCAGCGCCGAGGTCGGCTCGTCGAGCACCAGAATACGCGCCTTCTTCGCGACGGCCTTGGCTATTTCAACAAGCTGCTGGGTTCCTATTCCCAGGTTGATCACCCTGGCGGCAGGGTTGATCTTCAGCCCAACCTCGTCCAGCGCTTTCCTCGCCCGCAACAGCGTGGTGTCCCAATCGATAAGTTTTGTTTTATCAAGAATTTCATTTCCGAGAAAAATATTTTCACTAACGTTCATGTACTTGATTAGGGCCAGTTCCTGGTAGATAACCACTACCCCCGATTTTTCACTGTCCTTAATCGATTCAAATTTTTTTACTTTGCCGTCAATAACGATTTCGCCGCTGTAGGAACCCCCCGGATGTACGCCGCTGAGGATTTTCATTAGGGTGGATTTTCCCGCGCCGTTTTCACCTACCAGTGCGTGTATCTCGCCTTCCCTGACGCTGAAATTAACTTCATCAAGGGCAACGACGCCGGGAAATTCCTTGCGTATCTGCCGCATTTCCAGAATATTGCGGCTCATGAAATATTCCTTAACTTAGTTATCGAAAATCCGATTCTTTGAAGAACCCGCTGGCGATCAGTTCTTCGTGGTAGTTGTCCCTGGTGATCTGCGTAACGGGGAACGGAAGCGTGGGTACAGCGTAAGTTCCGTCGTCCTCGACCATAGTCGCGCCGGGATCCTGTCCGCGGGCGATTTTTACCGCTGCTTCCCAGGCTGCTCCTGACATTTCGCGGCAGTTGAAGAAGACCGTCATGCTTTGGGTTCCTTCGATGATCCGTTTTATGGC
>WRJO01000123.1 GCA_009778545.1 Treponema sp.
ACCCCCGGCCACACGGTTTTTCTGGTTGAAAACGGCGGCGAAAAGCTGATCATCGCCGGGGACTTTCTGCACATAGCCCTCGTCCAGTTTCCCCGCCCCGACATTTCCGCCAGCTACGACGTTGACAAGGCAGAAGCCGCCATTTCCCGCTGGCAGATAATCGACTATGCTGCGCGGAATAACATCCCCATCGGCGGAATGCACATCGTCTACCCCGGCATCGGCACAGCAGAAGCCAGCGGCAACGGATTCAGTTTTACGCCGCTGCGGTAGGTTTTTGGTTTAAGCGTTCCCGAGAACCTTTTTCTGCTTTTCAATATAGCCGTTTTGAGCGGCGGAAAGATTGGCAAAACGCTGTTTGAGCAGGGCTTTTTCTATTGAGTCTATGCCGGGTGTCCGAAGCATATTTTGTATTCGGGTTTTATGGGAAATACATGCAATATGAAAAGAATCTTTGGGAAAGCCGCTTATGCGGTATTTACTGTTATGGGGATGGGTTTTTTCGGCAATTACATAACCGGGATCTTCAACTGCCTGTAGTGCAAGAAATGCATCGTCAAAACTTTGTATTGCCTGGGTAAGACTGCCAAGGGTGTCTTTATCGGTTTCTTCACAAAATTGAAACTCCTGAGACAGAAAGGTATACTCGGCAAGGATAAGCGCGAGAGGGTCGGCAGTGGATAGAGCATCCGCAAACGCAGTCATCGCCTCAGAGATACCATCTTCGTAGAAAATGCGCCCTTCCTTCTCCATTCCCCTGGTAGCAAAACCTTTTCTGCCGGAAACAATGCTTATCACCGCATTATTGATGCTATTTATTAAGCCAGTCAGTTCCAAATTCCGCCTCTGCTTCCGACAAATTCCAGCCGCCGTTTATGAGGTAGTCTACACCCACTTTCTCTTTCATTATCTTTGCTAAAAATGGCGGCATGGGGATCGTCCTCATAAGGCGATCATATCCATCACGATCACCGGACTTTTTAAGAGTTACAGCCCTGTTTCCTATATCAAGTTTTTCGGCAAGTGTCATGGTTTGAGTCTGAGGCATACGTCTCTCCTTAATCCATAGTATAACAGGACTGGAATATCTTTAGCAAGATAATTTATCATCAGCCCAGGCCGGCTTTGCGGCGGGTGTAAATGTCGTAGAAAACCGCGAGGAGCAATATCAGCGCCTTTACCACATACTGATAGTGGGTTCCCAGGTTCATCAAAATCATTCCGTTGTTGATGGCGCTCATCACAAGTCCGCCGACTATTACCCCGATTACCGAGCCGATGCCGCCGCCGGCTGAAACGCCGCCGATGTAGCAGGCGGCAATGGCATCCAGTTCAAAAAGGTTGCCGGCCTGGGGTAGGGCGCTGTTCATATTGGCGGTACTCACCACGGCGGCAAGTCCGGTCAGAGCGCCCATGATGCAGAACACAATAAAAGTTACCAGTTCGGAGTTAATACCGGATAGTTTAGCCGAGCGGGGATTGCCGCCGACCGCGTAGATGTAGCGGCCAAGGACGGTATTGTTCAAAATAAAGTGAAAAATAAAAACGGTAATGCCCAGGACAAGCACAACAATGGGAAAGCCGCGATAGCGGGCAAAACGATCCGCCAGACCGAGCGCCAGCAGGCTGACAAACGCCAGCTTTACGGCGAACAGGGGCAGCGGTGAAACTTCAAATTCATTGGCGATCTTTTTTTTGCGGGAGGAAAATTCCGAAATAAAGAAAATCACCAGTACCAGAACCGCCGCGACCAGGGATACGGGGTAGTAGGGGCCTATCTTGCCGATATGCAAAACCTCGTCCAGCGTTCCGTTGGCTATCAGGGAATAGGTGTTGTCCTTAAGGCTAACAGGGTTAACTTTGGTAACAATGTAGGTAATGCCCCGGAAAAGCTGCATTCCTGCAAGGGTAACGATAAACGCGGGTATTTTTGCGTAGGCAACCCATGCCCCCTGAAACGCTCCGATAGCGGCGCCCATTGCCAGCGAAGCAAGCAGCGTAACAGGCATTCCAACGCCGGTGTTGTACACCATTGCGCTGATCGCGCCGACAAAGGCGCAGACCGATCCAACCGAAAGGTCGATTCCCTGTATGATGATTACCTGCACCATGCCGACGGCAAGAATCAGCATGTAGCTGTACTGGTAAAAAATGTTATAAAAATTACGCGGATTCAGGTTGCTCCATTTCGTCAGCGGGGCAAAAATTATCATGATCAGCGCCAGCATGATAAACATCGAATAGTTTCTGATGTTGTTTTTTATCATGGTTTTCATACTGGAAGTGTGAATAGTCTTATTGCCCATGGCTGCCTCCTGTTACCCGACCAGCGCAAGATGCATGATCTTTTCCTGGGTCGCCTCTTCCTTCGACAGCTCCCCTTTTATTTTTCCTTCGTTCATTACATAAATACGATCCGCCATGCCCAGCGCCTCGGGAAGTTCGGAACTGATCATGATGATGCTCTTGCCGGCAGCGATCATGTCGTTCAGGATACCGTAGATTTCCGTTTTGGCGCCAACGTCGATGCCCCTGGTCGGCTCGTCAACAATGAGAATATCCGGATTCGCCAGAAGGCTCTTGCTTACAACCACCTTCTGCTGGTTGCCGCCGGAAAGGTTGCGCACGATCTGATCCACCGACGGGGTTCTGATGTTAAGCTCCTGCCGGTAGCGTTCCGCTTCCTTAATTTCTTTCTGCCTGTCGATAACTCCGAAACGGGAAATGGCATTAAGGCTTGAGTGGGTGATGTTGGTTTTAATATCCTGAATCAGCACCAGGCCCAGGCTTTTGCGATCCTCGGAAATGTAACCAAGATGCGCGTTGATTGCCGCGCGGGCGCTGTTGAACGTGTGCGGCGCGCCGTTGATGCGCAGTTCCCCCTCGCTGCGGAATCCGTAGGACCTGCCGAAAATGCTCATCATCAGCTCGGTGCGTCCGGCTCCCATCGGCCCGCAGAAGGCAAGTATCTCTCCCTTTCGCAGATAGAATGAAACATTGTCAACAACTTTGATGTCGTGATATTCGGGGTGATAGACCGTCCAGTTTTTTACTTCCATTACCGTCTCGCCCGGCGACGATTTCCGCTGGGGGAACCGGTGGGTCAGGTCGCGGCCCACCATGTCCTTGATGATCATCTCCTCGGTAAGGCCGTCGCCCTTTACGTCGTAGGTGCGGATCGATTTGCCGTCCCGCAGAATCGTTACCGTGTCGGCGACTTTCAGCACTTCGTTCAGTTTATGGGAAATTATCACCGAGGT
>WRJO01000124.1 GCA_009778545.1 Treponema sp.
TAATTTTTTCGCCCTCACAGAGAATATCGCAGATCGTTTCGGAATTTTCAGCGACAACCAGGCCGTTTTTTATCAGGAGCTTTTTCATTGATGTAGTTTAGAGTTTAGAGTTACAAGTTACTAGTAGTTACGAGTTTAAAGTTACAAGTTACGAGACACGCATTTCTTGTAACTCGTAACTAATAACTTGGAACTTATAACTATTCCAGCCGTTCCAGATCGGCAGGTGTGTCAATATCTTCCAACACGGCGGGGTTGGGAACAGTCACCTGTATTACCGCTGCGGGATGCCGGGACTTGAGCAGCCGGGGTTGTTCGCCCGGCGCCAGAGAAAGCAGCTCGTCACGAAACACGGCGGAGAACAGGCTGGGACTCCCGTGGGAGACCAGACTGTGAGAGCAGGAAGGTTCCACTATACAGCCGGGTTGCGCTGCATTCAAAAGGAGGCGTACTGTAGCGGCATCAAGCAGGCCCTGATCGCAGGGGAAAAAAAAGTAATACGTCGCTGTGCCGCCGGAGACTTCGACATCGTTTGCCGCCGCTGTCCCAAGGCGGACGCTTTCCCCCTGCCCTTTTTCCGGCGACGGATTGTAAATTGCCGTTACCGGATGGCCTGCCGCTATATGTTCCCGGGCAAGGGCGGCGACTTCTTCATCCGCATAGATAAAAAAAATCCGCTCAAAACAACCCATGCCGCATACCAAATCCAGCGTATGACGGACAAGCGGTTTACCGCGAAAGGACGTGAGCAGCTTGTTCCTGTCACCGAAACGGCGGGAATAACCGGCGGCCAGGAGAATGGCGAAAACAGTATCAGTCACTTTATTAGTTTAGAGTTACAAGTTACAAGTTACTAGTGGACTTCCCCCGATAAAGTGGACATAACGTTAAGCCTGTGATAAACCCAAGGAGAGGGAATCATGGGAATACGAAGGAAGTACACAAAAGAATTCAAGGAATCGGCGATTGAACTGTATCACAGCAGCGGTAAGTCAGCGAACGAGATTGCACATGAGCTAGGGATACATCAAGAGAATCTTAGCCGCTGGTTACGGGAAAGCAAAGAAGCGGAAACGAAGAAAATAAAAGCGTTCCCTGGTCAAGGGAATCCCCGGGATGAAGAATTAAACCGGCTCAGGAAGGAAGTAGCGGATCTACGTGAGAGGAATGAAATCCTAAAAAAAGCAATGGCCTTCTTTGTGGAAAAAAGTCCCCGATAGCGGTGTACCGGTTTATGAAACAGCATAAAGAAAGGTGCAGCATATCAAAGATGGCCATAGAATTAGGGGTAAGCCGTAGCGGTTATTATGTCTGGGAGGGGAGGAAAACCAGCCGACAAGAGGCAGAAGACCAGAAACTGGCGGGGCTGATAGAGCACATATTCAAAAAGCATTACGGTCGATATGGGAGCCCTCGAGTATGGGCGGAATTACAAGGTTTAGGTCTGCGTGTGAGCCGGAAGCGAGTGGAAAGACTGATGCGGGAGCAAAAACTCTCTGCCCTCAGGCGTCGGAAACGGGTAATAACGACCAATTCACGTCATCGGTTGGCGGTAGCGAGTAATATCCTTGCCCGTAATTTTCATGCTGCATATCCAGGGGAAAAATGGGTATCAGACATAACGTATCTGCGAAGCACCTGCGGATGGTTGTATTTGACCGTGGTGATAGACTTATGGGATCGGAAAGTCATTGGTTGGGCGATGTCAAAAGAACTCACGGCAGAACCTGTATGCCGTGCCTTGGCAATGGCGATAGGGAACCGACATCCCCGAGAGGGGCTTATTTTTCATTCCGACCAAGGGGTGCAATATTGTAGCGAAGAATTCCGAACCATGCTCAAGCGGTTGTGTCCTTCCGTTCGACAAAGCATGAGCCAAAAAGGCGATTGCTGGGATAATGCCTGTGCCGAGAGTTTCTTCAAAACCATAAAAGTGGAATTGGATATTCTTCAGGGATGTCACAGTATGAAGGAGGTACAAACGGGGGTTTTTGAATATATCGAAATATATTACAACCGATGTCGTAGACACTCGGCTCTTGGATATGCTACACCTGTGGCATTAACATCCATTACTGCAGCTTAACTGCCTGTCCAAAAAATCGGGGGAAGTCCAGGGTATTAAAGGAAATTTATTGTTTATTACTCTCGCAGAGGCGCCAAGTCGTAAAGTGAAGAAAATAAGAAATAACCTTCTGCGTCTTTGCGCCTTGACGTGAGAAAATTTCGAGTAAAGGCTAAAGCGGCTATCGCTTTGTCAGGTATTTGCGGATGTCCAGGGCGACTGCGGCAATGATAATGGCGCCTTTGACGATCTGCTGCCAATAGGGGGACATGTTGATGAAGGTGAGGCCGTAGTTGATTACCGATAGAATCAGGACGCCGATGACTATACCCGGCACGGTGCCGATGCCGCCAAGGTTTGAGACGCCGCCAACGACGCAGGCGGCAATGGCATCCAGCTCGTAGCCGTTGCCGTAGTTGTTGGTCGCACCGCCGGTGCGGGCGGCTTCGAGGCTTCCCCCCAGGCCGTAGAGGATGCCGGCAATGGTGTACACAATAATAAGCGTGCGGGTGACATTTACCCCGGAAACCCTCGCCGCCTCGGCATTGCCGCCGATTGCGTAGATGTTTTTCCCGTAGGTGGTCTTGTTAAACAGCACCCAGGTAATGAAGGTAACAAACGCGGCGATAATCACGATGTATGGGATCGAATACACTCCGTCAAATCCGACGTAACCAGTTCCAAGCGTTGAAAAACGCCTGTCCAACCCTCCGATTGGCTGGGCCCCGTAAGGTGGGCGGTCAAAGTAAAGGGACGTGGCGCCCCATATCGCTACCATGGTGCCCAGGGTGGCTATAAACGCGGGAACTTTTAACTTTGTGACAAATACTCCGTTAAGAAAACCAAAGACCCCGCAGGCAGCCATGGCTGCAAGGATGGGGATACTCAGCGGGAGTACCGGCAGATCCGGGTACATACGCCGGGAATAATCAGCCGCCTGCAGGAGGGAAGCTGAAAGCACCGCCGCAAGGCCCACACTGCGCCCGGCGGAAAGATCGACGCCGCCGGTGATAAGCACTGCCCCCATTCCCATGGCAAAAATG
>WRJO01000125.1 GCA_009778545.1 Treponema sp.
CTTAAAACCCGATTCCATCGACATCAATTCCGGCTGCCCGGTTCCTAAAGTCGTCAAAAACGGCGCGGGGTCGGCGCTGATGAAAGACCCCGCCAGGCTGGGCAGGATCGTAGAGGCCGCCGTGAAGGCTTCCCGCGAAGCGCTGGGGGATGCGCCGGTAACGATAAAGATGCGTTCCGGCTGGGATTCAGGTTCGATCAATTACGTTGAGTGCGCCCGCATTGCCGTTGAAGCCGGCGCTGCAATGGTCAGCCTGCACCCCCGCACACGCAGCCAGGGCTATGGCGGCAAAAGCGACTGGTCCTGCATAGCGAACCTCGTCTCGCGGCTTTCGGTGCCTGTCACCGGTTCAGGCGATCTGTACACGCCGGAGGATGCCCGGCGGATGCTGTTGGAAACCGGCTGCGCTGCGGTGATGTTTGCCCGCGGGGCGATGGGCAACCCGTTTATCTTTTCCCAAACCCGCTCCTTTCTGGAAACGGGCGCGTGGGAACCAGCCCCCCCATCCGCCCGCATTGCCGCCGCTTTTCGCCATCTGGAAATGCTTGCCGCCGGCATCGGCGAACGCAGCGCCTGTCTGGAAATGCGGAAACAGTTCTGCGCCTACACGAAGGGGATTCCCGGCGGCGCGGCGGCGCGGGAACAGGCGGTCCGCGCCCAAACCATCGCCGATTACCGTAAAATACTGGACTCTTTTCTGTTCAATCCCTATTCTTAACCCATGAACAAGATCAGGCAGCCCTTCCGCTACCGGAACGACAACACGGTTTTCTGGCTAATCGGCATAAACGTCCTTGTTTACGCGGTGATGTATTTTTTAGGAGACAGACAGCTCGACCGAATGAGAATTCCCATAGACAGGATTCCCGAAATAGTCAGAAATAATCCATTATCAACCCTTAAATACTCATTATCCATGATTCCCGCCCTGGTAATGAAGGGCTGGGTGTGGACCTTCGTTACCTATATGTTCGTACACGGCGGAATCAGCCACATATTGTTCAATATGTTTGCCCTTTATATTTTCGGGATGCATGTGGAGCGCCGCATGGGCTCAAGCGAGTTTCTGCTCTTTTACTTTGTGACAGGAACCCTGGCAGGGGTGTTCTCGTTCATAATGTACATGATGACCGGTACGCCCGTGGTAATACTGATGGGAGCGTCCGGGGCGATTTTTGCCGTAGAACTTGCCTACGCGGTATTTTACCCCGATTCGATAATCTATATCTGGGGAATATTGCCCCTGCGCGCCCCGGTGATGGTGCTTGGCTTTACCGCCCTGGAACTGATTTCTTCGATGTTCGGCCTCCGCCGGGGCGTGGCGCACCTTACCCACCTGGCGGGGTTTGGCTTTGCCTGGCTGTACTTCCTGATCCGCTTCGGCATAAACCCCTGGGACAGATTAAGATCGCGGTAAATTTGCTTGAAAAATGCAACCAATGTGATATACTGTTGTTTAGATAGTATGAAACGAACAATAATAACAATAGGTCTGTTCTCCCTGGCAGTGCTGCTGCTTTCCTCCTGCATCTATGTCGACGGTGGCGGTACGCATTATCAGAATTTCAATTATAATCTGCGGGGAACATGGGAAACTCAACCCGGCTCATATTATAATTGTACCGTAGTAATAGATTATAATACGATAAGAATATCCGGTAGCTATATACCATCGCCTCTCAGCAGATTCACTCCATACAGTTCGCTTAAGGGCTATACCGAGGAAACATCAGATTTATACCTTCTGAAAGAAGGTTTTATTTACATCCAGGACAAGGGTACATGGCAAAACCCCTTACAATACACATACTGGGTAACAGAATACCCCCAAAGTGAAAAACGGCTCACTTTGCTGCCGTCCAACTTAACCTTGTTTTACAAGTACCCCTAATTGGCCTTTTGTGTTCTGCTTTCGTTATTTCTCATAACATAATTCCAGACTTCTGACGCAAGGTAGAACGATCCCATGCACAAAACGGGCAGGTTTTTTTCCCGCGCTTCGTCCAGCGTCTGCCGTATCGCATCTCCGGTGTCATGTACATAGAACGTCTTGCCGGGTTGGCTGGGGTTCCCGCTAAATGCCCGGTAAACCTTTTTCGGCTCGCTTATCTTAAAAGTGCCGGGCATGGTAACGATGATCCGCGAAAACCGGGGCAGCAGAATCTGTGCCATTGCTTCGGCGTTTTTGTCGGCGGCGCAGGCGAACAGCAGCATTCCCCCCTCGCCGTACAGCGAGCAAAACGTTTCGGCGCAGAGGGCGGCGCTTTCGGGCGTATGCGCCCCGTCGATTATCAGCGGAATGTTGGCGCCGCCGGGGAAAACTATTTTTTCAAAGCGGGCGGGGATTTTTACCTGCTGCAGCCCCCGGCGTATCGCGTCGTTATCAATTTCGGGAAAGGCGGTTTTCAGCGCCAGCACGGCAAGGGCGGCATTCTCGGCCTGGACCACGCCGGGTATGGGGATGGAGAGACCATGCGGCGTGCTATCGCCCTGGAGTTTTAGCGTAAAATCTGTGCCGTTTTGGTGCACTTTCAGATTCTCTAGTGATACATTTTCGGGGTAATAGAATAGCGGGCTGTTTTTTTCGGCTGCCCGTTTGCGGAAAACTTCCAGGGCTTCGCTGCCTTGCCGCGCCAGGATCAGGGGGCGACTGCTTTTAATGATGCCCGCTTTTTCACCGGCTACCTCCGCCAGGGTACTGCCCAAAAATGCCGTGTGTTCAAGTTCGATAAGGGTTATGATCGAAACCAGCGGATCGAGGATGTTTGTCGAATCCAGCCGCCCACCCATGCCGGTTTCTACAACCATCGCGTCGCAGCTTCCGGCGCGGGCGCAGAGAAAGAAGTACATTGTCAGCAGTTCGAAAAAAGTGGGGGCCTCGCCGCCCTGGTCCGGATCAAACAACCTGTTTTTCGAAGCGGGAACCTTGTTGTCGGCGAGGTCGCGCAATTCGTCTCCGGCGGCGCAGTACACCGTCTCGTCAAAAAACGAATTGCCCAGGCAGATTCGTTCCCGGAAATCACCGATATGCGGTGACATATAACGCGCCGCCCGGTACCCCGCCGCTTCCAGCACCGAGGCGATCATCCC
>WRJO01000126.1 GCA_009778545.1 Treponema sp.
AGGTTTAAATGAAAAAATGTCCGTGCGGTACGGGGCGCGATTACAGCGAATGTTGCGAGCCGTATATATCAGGCAAGGCAAAAGCGCCGACAGCCGAAGCCCTCATGCGAAGCCGCTACAGCGCCTATGTTGAACATGCCGTTGATTACATCATCAGCACCTGCGTCCGCAGGGGCAAGGACGACATCGACTACAAATCGACCAAAGACTGGAGCGAGCAGTCCGCATGGCTGGGCCTTAAGATCATCGCCAGCGAAAAGGGCGGCCCCGCCGACACCGAGGGAACCGTTGAGTTTGAAGCCGCCTACGAACGCGACGGTTTGAAAGACGTTCACCACGAGAAGGCCAAATTCAAAAAAGGCGGCGACGGCGAATGGCTCTACGACGAAGGCCATGTTACACCCCTTACCATAGTCCGCACAGCGCCGAAAACCGGCCGAAACGATCCCTGCCCCTGCGGCTCCGGCAAAAAGTACAAACACTGCTGCTACGGAAAGTAATTCTCCTTTAGTCTCTCACAGAGGCACAGAGGCACGGGGGGAAAAAAGGGGATTTGAAAACCACCGTTCAAAATTTTTCGTTCTCTGTGCCTTGGTGCCTCCGTGTGAGGTATTGGAGATTATTGCTATTCGCGGTTATACTATGTACATGAATTTGGCGAGCAGTCAGATTGCTATTCAGTTTGACTCTGTTTCTTTTGCTTACGGTGATACGCCGATTTTGGAAAACGCTTCTTTTCACATTCACCGGGGGGAATTCGCCGCACTGGTCGGACCCAACGGATCGGGAAAAACTACCGTGCTAAAGCTGATCCTGGGGCTGGAGCAGCCCGCCTCGGGGCAGATTACGCTCTTCGGCGATGCCCGTGCAGGCGCAAAGCGGGATCGGCTCGGCTATGTCGGTCAGCAGTTCCCCGCCGATACGTCGTTTCCCGTTTCGGTGCGCGACGTTATTCGCATGGGGCTGCTGCGCCCCTCGCAGCGATACGGAGCGAAGGCGCGTTTAACTGCGGACGAGGCGATGGAACAGGCGGGGATAAGCGGCATCGCGGCGATGCGTTGGGGTGCGCTATCCGGCGGCCAGAAACGGCGGGTGCTGGTTGCCCGCGCGCTGGCGGCGCAGCCCGAACTGCTTATCCTCGACGAGCCTGCGGCCAACATGGACGCGCAGAGCGAACAGCGGCTTTTTGAAACACTGGGGAAGCTGAAGGGCAATGCCACCGTCCTTATTGTTACCCACGACATGGACTATGTTTCAGCGCTGACCGACCGCGTTTTCTGCATGGGCGACTCGCACCAGCATCGGGGCATCGTGCAGCACAAAACAGAGGCGGCGGCAGAGGACAGCGGCCACCGGGGAGAAGCCGGATTGCAGAGGGTGCTGCACGGGGAAAATATCCCCGGCGACAAATGCTGCTAGCGGGTTTGAGAGAGTAATCATGGCAAATTTTTTTGACATATTGTTCAGTGCGAATTTTCCCTTTCTCAGAAACGCCCTGTTCGCCGGCCTGCTCTCGTCGGTGCTGTTCGGGACCATCGGCGCGGTGGTAACGGTACGGCGCATAGCGAGCCTTGCCGGCGCGGTTTCCCATGCCGTGCTGGGCGGCATCGGCCTTGCCCTGTACCTGTCCGCCTCGGGAATCCTTCCCGGACTGCCGCCCATTGCCGGCGCGCTGGTTTTTGCGATCCTTTCCGCCGTGATCATCGGCCTTGTCTCGCTGCGGGCAAAGCAGCGCGAGGACACGGCGATCAGCGCGATTTGGGCGATCGGCATGAGTCTGGGGGTGCTTTTCATGGCAAAGACGCCGGGCTACACCGACCCCGCCACCTGGCTTTTCGGCAACATTTTGCTCATCTCTGGCCGCGACCTCCTCTTGCTGGGGATTCTCGATGTCCTCGTGCTGTTTCTGGCATGGCGCTTTTACGCCCAGATCGAAGCGGCGTCTTTTGACGCGGAATTCGCCCGCATCCGCGGAGTCCGCCTGGACGCGCTGTTCATGATTCTGCTCGCCATTACCGCCGTCGCCATTGTTCTTTTGCAGACCTTTGTCGGCATCATCATGGTTATCGCCATGCTTGCCCTGCCCTCAGGCTGCGCCGGCGTTTTTTCCCGCAGCCTCGGCGGCATGATGCTGTTAAGCTGTGTTTTTTCGGCGGCATTTTCCGTCTGCGGCGTCGCCGCCGGCTGGGTCTTTGACCTTCCCGTCGGCGCGGTAACCGTCATCATCGCCGGAGCGGTGTTTTTGGCAATATCGGCGTTTCGGATAATGCGAAAGTAAATTTTGGAAATGCCCCACGCGGAGGTGCAGAGGCGCATCGTACCGCAAGCGGTACGCGGACGCGGAGGAAGAGAAGGGATTACTAGAGTTTGCCACGCATATGAATCTTAACAGGAGGATGTAATGACAAAAAACGTAATTGTTTTACTGGCTGAAGGATTCGAAGAGATTGAAGCAGTCACGCCGATCGATTACCTGCGGCGCGCGGGAATAACGGTTACTGTCGCCGCTGTGGGAGACAGCCTGGCTGTAAAGGGGGCGCGGGGCATTACGGTGATGGCAGATGCCGCGCTGAAGGAACTGGCAAAGCAGGGGGCGGTAAGCTCGTTCGACGGGATCGTTATTCCCGGCGGAATGCCCGGCGCGGCAAACATTGCCGCTTCACAGGAAGCAGGGGCGCTGATTACACAAATGGCCGCCGCAGGAAAATTGGTCTGCGCGATCTGCGCTGCCCCGGCGGTGGTACTCGCCCCGCTGGGCATCCTGGACGGCAAAAAGTTTACCTGTTACCCCGGCATGGAAGAAAAAGTGCAGGGCGGCAAATGGACGGACGAAAGCGTCGCCGTTGACGGCAATGTCATTACCAGCCGGGCGGCGGGGACTGCGGGCAAATTCGCCGTCGCCGTTATCGCCGCCCTTCTCGGCGAAGCAGAGGGAGAAAAGGTCGCCAGGGCCGTTCTGTTGTAGCGGGCTATCCCTACAGCAGATTTTTCCGCAGTTTGTCCAGCACCACTTCAAAATCCAGCGGCTTGCCGATGTGGTCGTTCATGCCGGCGGCGCGGCA
>WRJO01000127.1 GCA_009778545.1 Treponema sp.
GTTGGTAGATGCCGCGTGGGCGGCTTCCAGGGCAAGTGTGCCGTGCGATCAGCACGGTGCGCTTGGCCGCCGACAGGCCCCGAAATAAATTCTTATAGGGTGTTTTCCTGTGTTACCTGGATTAGGCATACATTTCTGCCATCGTTCCGTCTTTTAAAAACGGCACTACTTTAGCTTTCACGCAATTTCGCCGATTATTGAAGTGGTATGTTCCCAAAAGACTTTATGGGCCTGCTCGTTGAGATTGTCAAAAGCTGGCAGGTGGTTGCCGTGACTGTGGCCCTGGTGCTGTATATATTCCTCGTCAACTATGTGGCGCGTACCTACCACCGGCCCCGTTTCGTATCAAAGAACAAGCCCAAAAAAACGAAAGGAAAAGCCGCGCCGAAACCGCAGGCCGAATCCGTGGAAGAAGATTCCAACGAAGCCCTCGGCCTCGAAGAATCATAGGAATACATCCAACGCCGATTCACACCTTAAGCGACAAATTATTGACCGCGAAGCTGAAATTCCGCTACTAATGGTGAACCTTACTAAATATGTCAATTTATCAATCTGACGAATCTATGCTATCTGTCAAAATACATTATAAAAATTAGTTTTTTATTCATTTATTTTCAAAAAATATTTCTTGCGTTTTGTGCAGAGTGGGTGTAGAATCCTAAAATATCATAAGAAAGTCAGGAGGTTTTTATGGTTGATGGAAAAGTTACCATCGTTACCGGAGCTGCCAGCGGAATTGGACTTGCAATTGCACAGTCCTTTGCCAAAGACGGCGCAAAAGTGGTCATGGCAGATGTCAACGAAGAAAAGCTGAAGGGTGAGGCCGACAAAATCGGCGGTGCCTTCATCAAAGTTGACCTCAGCAAAAGGGAGGACTGCAAAGCGCTCGTCGATTTTGCACTCCAGAAGCACAACAGGGTAGACATCTTGGTGAATGTAGCGGGTATACAGACCGTATCCCCCATTGAGGACTTCCCGGAAGACAAGTGGGATTTTATGATCGACTTGATGCTTTCCGCTCCTTTTTATTGCACCAAGTATGTCTGGAAATCAATGAAGGCCAACGGCTGGGGAAGGATCATCAACCTGAACTCCATTCACGGTCTTGTTGCTTCCGAATTCAAATCGGCCTATGTTTCGGCGAAACATGGTCTTGCCGGCCTTACCAAGGTTGCCGGTCTTGAGGGCGGCTCGCAAGGCATAACGGTCAATTCTATCTGCCCTGCCTATGTACGGACTCCGCTGGTGGATGGCCAGATCGAAGCCCAGGCAAAAACGCACGGCATCCCTCCGGAGAAGGTTATCACCGACATCATGCTGGTGAAATCCGCCATCAAGAAACTGCTGGAGCCTTCCACGATTGCGGATATTGTCAAATTCCTCTGTTCCGACGCGGCTGCCGGAATTACCGGAGCCCTCATACCTGTCGACGGCGGATGGACTGCCGGTTGATGATCACTAAAAATCTTAAGCAATTTAAGGAGTAAACGCTTATGAGTCTTTCATTAGTTTCCATTTTTCTGGGCCTTGGCCTGTTGATGTACCTGGCATACCGGGGAAATTCAATTATCTGGGTAGCGCCGCTGTGCGCCGCCTTCGTCGCCCTTTTGAGCGGTATAAATGTTATTAATGCCTACACCGGCTACGACTGGAACCCGACTACCAGGGCTTTATACCGCGGGTATATGGGAGGCGCCGCCAACTATTTCCTCCTGTGGTTCCCGTCATTCTTCCTTGGCGCGGTCTACGGCAAGGTTATGGATATGACCGGGTCTGCCCGTTCTCTGGCTGAAGCCCTCGTAAAGCTTATCGGATCCAAGCGGGCGGTTCTTGCCGTCGTGCTTCCCTGTATGCTGATGACCTACGGCGGCATCTCGCTGTTCGTCGTCGTGTTCGTTATCTATCCCATGGGCTACGCTATCTACCGAGCGGCGAATCTTCCCCGCACACTGCTGCCGGGAGCAATCGCATTCGGCGCTTTCGGTATTACCATGACTACCGTTCCGGGAACGCCGCAGATTCAAAACATTATCCCTACGCGGTTCTACGGAACAACCCCCATGGCCGCTATCGCCCTGTCAATCGTCGGTATGGTCCTGATAGGCGTACCGGGCTACCTCTACCTTGAATGGGAAGCGGGAAAAGCCAGAAAAGCCCTGAGGGGTTTTGAAGAAGATCCAAAGTTTGAAGAAGCCGCTGCAGGTGAAGCGCTTCCCAAATGGCACTGGCTGGCTGGTCTTTTGCCGATTCTCACGGTTATTATTGTCCTTAACGTGTTTGGACCCATGATGGGAAAACCGGTAGATCAGGGAGGGTTGGGAATTGCCACACAGCAGCAATTGGTTATAGCCCTTCTCTGCGGAATCGTTCTCTGTTGTCTGATGAATATCAAGCAGTATAAAATTCTGCTTCCTTCAATCTCATCGGGCGCAAACGGATCGCTGACGGCAATCATGAACACATCGTGCGCCGTCGGTTTCGGCACTGTTGTACAGATGGTTCCCGGCTTCGCGGCCCTTCAGGCGGCGATGCTGAATATGCCCGGAAACATTCTCTTCTCCGAGTCGGTTGCGGTTAACGTGCTGGCCGGCGCGACAGGATCGGCATCCGGAGGTATGTCTATCGCGCTGACCGCCCTCGCCGACAAGTACAAGGAAATGGCCCTGGCTCTGGCAAACGGCGTTACGGACAAGGCGGATGCAATCAATCAGCTCCTGCACCGCGTCGCGTCCCAATCTTCGGGCGGTCTTGACACCTTGCCCCACAACGGCGCAGTCCTTACCCTTCTTGCGGTCTCCCACTGTACCCACAAGGAGTCGTACAAGGGCGTATTTATAACAACCTGCTTAATTCCCACCGTTATGTCCATGATATTGGCCCTGATATGGGGATTCACCATCTAATTTGACAAGCCAGACTTTTGCAAGGCTGGAAAAACTTTCAACAAACCTGCTGTAAAAAGCAGGTTTGTTTATCAGGAGGCAGAGATGCTGAATAAAATCATCAATTCAGCGGATGA
>WRJO01000128.1 GCA_009778545.1 Treponema sp.
GGGGGAATGCTGCTGTTCGCCTGCGCCGCCGACAAAAACGCCGAAGCAATGGCACAGATTCTGCTGCCCCGGTTTTCGCGGATCATCGTTACCATGCCCGGCACTTTTAAGATAAGCGAGCCGGAAAAGGTTTACCGGGCATTTAGCGGGAACCCCAGCCAACCCGGCAAGACATTCTATGTACATGACACCGGCGATGCGATACGGCAGACGCTGGGCGAAGCGCGGGAAAAAAACCTGCCGGTTCTGTGCATGGGATCGTTCTACCTTGCGTCAGAAGTTTGGAATTATATTATGAATAAACATGGAGGGTATCATGGAAGCTAGATCACCAGTGGAAATTCTCGCCTATACCAGCGATACGGGGCTTGCAAAAACCCAGCGTAAAACAAGCGCGGTTCTGGTACTGGCGTTTCTTGCCGGGGCGTTTATCGCCTTTGCTGCGGAAGGTTCCAACATGGCGGCGCACAACCTGCTTGCCGGAACCGATACCTACGGCCTGGGAAAAACCCTGGCGGGGGTGGTGTTCGGGACCGGCCTGATGCTGGTTGTCATGGCCGGCGGGGAACTGTTCACCGGCAACACGCTGATCATCGTGGCGGCGCTGGACCGCAGGGTCGCCGTCCGCAAGATGCTGTTGAACTGGCTTTTGGTGTACGCCGGTAATTTTTTGGGCTGTTTTTGCATCGCCTGGATGATGACAAGGACGGGACTGTTCAATGCAAGCGACGGCCTGTTGGGCGGCATAACGATTAAAATCGCCGCTTCCAAAACTGTCCTGCCTTTTTCCACGGCGGTTATCCTTGGTGTTATGTGCAACTGGCTGGTCTGCCTTGCCGTATGGGCTTCCTACGGGGCAAAGGATATTGCCGGCAAGGCGCTGATAATATTTTTTGTAATCTGCCTGTTTGTGATATCCGGCTTTGAGCACTCCATCGCCAACATGTACTACATTCCGGCGGGGATACTTGCAAAACAGAACCCCCAATGGCTTGCCATGTCCCATGTTCCGGCGGAACAGCTTGACGGCCTTAACTGGATCAACTTTATCGTCAAAAATTTGATCCCCGTAACATTGGGCAATATTGTCGGCGGCGCGGGTATGGTGGGGTTTTTATACTGGTTCTCGCTGGGAAAGCGAAAAAAGGCGGATTAAGGCTGCTTGTAAAACAAGGTTATATTGGCTGGCAGTAAAGTAAGCCGTTTAGCACTTTCAGGATATGCTGTTACCCAGTACCTGTATTGTATTGGCTCTTTCCATATACCGTCATTGATGTATATCAAGCCTTCTTTCAGATCGTATTTATCATATGTTTCTTCGGTATAACCATTAAGCAAACTATTCGGAGTAAAACCATTGAGAGGCGCCGGCCTGTAGGTACCAGTAATTCTTATCGTATTATAATCTATTACTACAGTGGCATCATAAAAAGAACTTGGTTGAGTTACCCATGTTCCCCGCAGACTATAATTGAAATTTTGATAATACGCAGGATCGCCGTCAATATAAATACAGGAGGAAAACAGCACCGCCGCCAGAGAAATAAAGCCTATAGTTACAATTGTTCGTTTCATACTACTTAAACAACATTATATCAAATTCGTTGCATTTTTCAAGCAAATTTATCGCAATCTTAGCCTGTCCCAGGGGTTTATTCCGAAGCGGATCAGAAAGTACAGCCAGGCAAAGCCAAACCCCGCAAGGTGGGTAAGGTGCGCCACGCCCCGGCGGAGGCCGAAAACCGAGGAAAACAGTTCCAGGGCGGTAAATCCAAGCACCATCACCGGGGCGCGCAGGGGCAATATTCCCCAAAGATAGATTATCGAATCGGGATAAAACACTGCATAGGCAAGTTCAACGGCGAAAATCGCCCCCGACGCGCCCATCAGTATCACTCCAGGCGTACCAGTTACCATGTACATTATAAATGAGAATACCCCCGCCAGGGTTCCGGTTACAAAGTAAAACAGCAGAAACTCCCTGCTGCCCATGCGGCTTTCAACGTATCTCCCGAAAATAAAAAGGGCAAGCATGTTGAACAGGATGTGGCTTATACCGCCGTGCACGAACATATAGGTGACAAATGTCCATACCCAACCCCGCATAACCAGTGCGGGAATCATGGACAGCAGATATGTTAGACCCCTAACCCCGAGAAAATTCATCACGGCAAAAACAAGGACGTTAATGCCGATCAGCCAGAAAACCGTGTTGTCGTTCCGGTAGCGAAAGGGCTGTCTAATCTTGCTCATGGGTTAAGAATAGGGATTGGACAGAAAAGAGTCCAGTATTTTACGGTAATCGGCGATGGTTTGGGCGCGAACTGCCTGTTCACGCACCGCCGCGCCGCCGGGGATCCCCTTTGTGTAGGCGCAGAACTGTTTCCGCATTTCCAGACAGGCGCTGCGTTCGCCGATGCCGGCGGCAAGCATTTCCAGGTGGCGAAAAGCGGCGGCAATGCGGGCGGATGGAGGCACCGGTTCCCACGCGCCCGTTTCCAGAAAGGAGCGGGTTTGGGAAAAGATAAACGGGTTGCCCATCGCCCCTCGGGCAAACATCACCGCGGCGCAGCCGGTTTCTAACAACATGCGCCGGGCATCCTCCGGCGTGTACAGATCGCCGGAACCGGTGACAGGCACCGAAAGCCGCGAAACAAGGTTCGCTATGCAGGACCAGTCGCTTTTACCGCCATAGCCCTGGCTGCGTGTGCGGGGGTGCAGGCTGACCATCGCAGCGCCGGCTTCAACGGCAATGCGGGCGCATTCAACGTAATTGATCGAACCTGAATCCCAGCCGGATCGCATCTTTATCGTTACCGGCGCATCTCCCAGCGCTTCGCGGGAAGCCTTTACGGCGGCCTCTACGATCCTGCCCAGCCTGGCGGGGTCTTTCATCAGCGCCGACCCCGCGCCGTTTTTGACGACTTTAGGAACCGGGCAGCCGGAATTGATGTCGATGGAATCGGGTTTTAAG
>WRJO01000129.1 GCA_009778545.1 Treponema sp.
GGCGACCCAACCGATCGTCGTGAGCAGTCCCTGGTTGGCGTGGAATTTCGCAAAGCGGGAGTTGGGCGCGGCGAGCAGGGGGATGAAAAAGAGTATGTACCCCAGAAAAGCCATGACTTTATTCTGCTCGATGTCTTGCGGGTCATATTCGGAGGTGGTGTCCGCCGTGTTCATCATATTGCTGAACGCGTTCGGCTGTCCGGGCTGCTGGCTGTGTTGGGGCTGCGCATACTGCTGCTGAGGCGGCTGTTGTTGTTGCTGAGGCTGCTGCGGTTGCTGAGGCTGCTGCGGCTGGGCGGGAGCCGCCGATGAATTGTAATCTGCGGGGCTGACTACTATTTCCATCAACGGTTTCTTTTTGGTATCAAAATATTTATATACAAAGATTACGCCGTTTTGCCTGTGCCATGCCACCGTCGCCTCCGCTTTTAAATTCTGAATAAGACCGGGTTTTATGGAATCCACCATATCTCTTACATCAGAAGGCGAAAAATCATCGGCTTCGATACTGGCGTCAAGAAGGGTGTAATTGTAAACAAATTTCCTCCCTCCCGGAGCGTTTATCCTGTCCAGCCTGGTTTCTTCGTCCACCATAACCGGCAAACTCGGATTAGCCGCTGCCGCTTCATTCATCAGCTGTTGATCTACAATCCCGTCTTTTAATCTTTCAAACATAATCTTCTCCTTAAAATTAATTTATATTCTTGTTTAGAATGAAATATTTCGCATGATCAATTGGGCAATATTGGCGCCGCTGCCGGTGAACATGGTGCCGCCCGCGAGGTACAGTACCCATTTAAGCCAGGACGGTATTTTATTATGCAGAATCTTTGCGCCGGCGAGGGTCGCTATTCCGGTCATTGTTGTCCCGCCAATGCGGATGCCGGTTGTTTTCCCGAATAACGCTCCAATAGGGGCTAGAAGGGCTATCAATTGGCTCAGAAAGGAACCCTCTCCGCCGCCCGATGCGGCCGCTTCTCCAGCCCCTGACGAAGATTCACCTGAAGCCGCCGCCGGAGATGCCCCGCCTGAGGGCGCTTCTTCCTGCGCCGAAATAAGACAAAGTGGGAGCAGTAACAGAGAGAGCGCCAGTATTAAGCAGCTTAATCTTTTCATTTTAGTTTACCTCCCGTGGTAATATTGGGATCGGGGATCGGGGAATAGGGATCGGGGGTTGTTGTTCGAAGTACGAGCGGCAACAGGTGCGCTCTGATACTCCGAAGGAAAACCCCATTCCCTACTCCCTACACTTAAAACTGCCTTATGGGGCGGACGCGGTTTTCGTAGCCGCCGTGACCGGTATCCTGTTTGCCGTCTTTAAAGTTTTCGCACCAGAAATATGTGCCGCTGCCCTTTGATGCGCCGGTGGATGTCCAGTACCATTCGGCCTTGAGATTGCCCAGCTTCTTCATGTACAGGTTACCGTACATGTAGTGCAGTTCGTCTCTGGAGGGAAGGAACCAGTCGCTGTAACCGTTCAGTGTGTATGTGGCGCATGCCTGAGCCGCCCATCCAAAGCCGCCGCCTTTTTCAACAGCGTCTTTCATGATAGAGGCTGTGTTCGCCTTGCCCTTTCCGACTGCGCGTTCGTCGTGGATGTCGTTCTGACTTATGCTTTCCGATACGGCCTTCATCGTATTGCCGATGTCCGCGGGCGCAGCTTCAAGATAGCGCCAGCCGCCGTTATTGTTTCCCTTGTCGTAGAAGATTAGGCCGCCGGCAGGACCTGTGTCGCCAACTTTGTATGAGCCTGTCGCAGGTGTGGCGGGCGCAGGGGCTGGAGCCGGTGTGGGTGCAGGGGCTGGAGCCGGAGCAGGGGCGGGTGCTGGAGCCGGTGCCGGAGCCGGTGCGGGCGCAGGGGCAGGAGTTGGATCAACAATTCCCAGAAGCTGGCGAACCTTTGCCGAATCTTTAACGTTAATTGTAGATATGGGCTGGACTGCGCCGGCGCTGACGGTGATAAGCCTTGTCCTGATACGGTAGTTATCGCCTGTTTTTTCGAAGAAACTTACGATGACATAATCCGCGCCTAATTTTTTACCTACATCACGCGCGGCAGTGTCGTTTATCTCGCTTGTAATTTTTAAGTTCGACTGTTTAAGCGCGTTGTCGATATTCTGCCGGGGGATGACGGTTAGCTTTCTGTCTTTTTCAAGACCAATCGCCATTTCCTTAAGCACGTAAGCGGACATGTCATTCGCCGCAGAACTGCAGTTTAATAATGCAACCTTTGGCCCGACAATAATTTTTGGGGTAATATCTTTGGCTGCCTGCGCTATTGCGGCGTCCAGTTCCACAGCAGTTTGTCCAAAAACGGCGAAAATGCACGCCAGCCCCAAAATCATCAATAATACTGATCTTTTCATTTTTTCACTCCTTGCAAAAATGTGCGTTTAATGTCCGCCAGACTTATTATAACAATAGATACCACAAGCATTTGTAATTTTAAACTACAAAATCTTGTAGTTGTTGTTATTTTTCGTTTTTTGCGCGTTTTTTCTCCTTTGGTTTGCCTTGCTTTAGATACTCATAATAAGCCCTCTCGACAAACCCGTAGACATACGCCCGGTCTGTTTCCGGAAGCATTTTCAATTTTTCTTCGTGGAAAAGACTTCAATAAATTGGTTTGATAGAGACACGTTACGCTGAAACATGTAAATCTCTTGATCACTTAATGATGACACATCATACAACACCGTCACATGGTTTAGAAGAGTTTAGATGCGATATTTGGGGACCGCGGTGGCACAGTGGTTAAGGTGTTGTGCTACAAATCGGAAGGTCGCTGGTTCGATTCCAGATGGTGTCATTGGAATTTTTCATTGACATAATCCTTCCGATCGCACTATGGCCCTGGGGTCGACTCAGCCTCTA
>WRJO01000130.1 GCA_009778545.1 Treponema sp.
ACCAGGGAAATTGGCATGATGCGGGCGCAGGGCATGACCGACAAACAGATGGTCATGGTCTACATGCTGGAAGCTGGATTTTTGGGATTCATCGGCGCGATCCTGGGGATGATCGTGGGCTGCCTCCTCAATTATCCGATGGTAAAGTACGGCCTTGATTTCAGCGACATGGCGGACACCCTGGGCGGCGGTATTGGTTTCCGCACAACGGGTCTCTTCCGCAGCGTGTGGAATGTGCCGGTGATTATCGGCTCAGGCCTGGCGGCAACGATTCTCTCGGCGTTTATGGCGTTGTTTCCGACCCGCCGCGCGCTGAAGATGCCAATCACCGACAGCCTGCGGTTTTAGGTAGGAGGTTTAAGATGAACAATTACAAACAAGGCGGAACGGGGGCTTTGATTACAATCGCCTACCGCAATATCTGGCGGAACATGCGCCGGACGCTCTTTTGTTTTACCGCAGTAGGAATAGCGGTGTTTTTCATCGTTATCTATTCGTCGCTGATTAACGGTATGACCAACAGCATTAACGAGACGGTGCAGATATACGAGTTGGGACACGTTAAGGTGGTGTCGGCCCAGTACGAGATGGAAAACGAATATATGCCCGTGCAGTATCCGGTGGCTGACGGAAAAAGCTGGAAAGAACTGGCAGCGTCCATTATGGAAATTCCCGGCGTGCGCGCGGTCATGCCAAGGATTACCTCACTGGCGACGTTGCAGGAAAGTTCGATCAAGCACGCGGTGTTGTGGGGAATCGACATCGCCGATGAAATGGCGGCAAACCATTTCAACATGACCGATCGCAACGACGGGCTTTTGGAAGGCAGATGGCCCGCGCCGGGCGCCAACGAATGCGCCGTTGGACGCGTCTTTGCCCATAAAGCAGGACTGTCCGTCGGCGATCCGATTCCGCTAAAAACCGTTTCCGCCCAGTTTTCCGACAAATTCTGGAGTCCCAAAGTTACCGGCATTTTTAACTTCGATTACATCAAGATAGATGAGCAGTACATCGTTGTGGATGCGGCATCGCTCCAGCGCCTGTTGGTACTGGGCGAAGGAACCCAATCCCTGGTGATTTACGCGGACGACAGCAAACAAAGCGCGGCAATCGCCGCTTCGGTGCAGAACCTTTTGGGAAGCGACAACGTTGTAACCGAATGGCGGGACAACTACTGGGTGGCGGTTATGGCGATGATATGGCCGATATATACCGCACTGTTCATGGTATTCCTGATCGTGGCGAGCTTCCTCATCATCAACACGGTGGTGATGATCATTCATGAGCGGATAAAGGAAATCGGCATGATGGGGAGCCTGGGCATGACCCGGGGCGAAATTGTAAAGGTGTTCTTTTTTGAATCGATTTTCCTGGCGGCATTCGGCGCTCTTGCCGGGGTAATCATCGGGGGAATAATTATCGGAATTGGCTCTCAATTCCCCATTCGCATGGGAGACCTGTACGGGAACACCTTCAGCGAAATGCCCCTGAGCAACTCAATTTTCTTTGATTTCAGCGCCTTTATACTCATTCGGGCATGGCTCATGGGCGTAGGAGTGGCATCGGTTTTCACGCTGATCCCGTCACTAAAAAGCGCCTTCGTCGAACCGGTAGAAGCATTACGGAGATAAATTCGGAAAAGTATCTCACGGAGGCACGAAGGCACAGAGGAGATTTATAATTATAAATACTCTGTGCTTCTGTGCCTCTGTGTGAGATTTTGGGGAATTATTTATTGGAGGTTTTTATGAGCAGGAAGATTTTTCTAGTGACAATGATGTTGATTGCAGCGGGTTTCGTGTTTGCGCAAACGCCAGGGGCAACGCCCACTGCTGCGGAATTGCTGCGGCGGATTGATAACAACGAAATTTATGACACCATCGAGTATGAGGGGGAGATCATCATCGAGTACCAGGGGCGGCGTTATGTGAAAACAATGAAGGCCTGGGCGAAGGGCAATACGGACAGCTTTATCGAATTCACCAATCCCGAAGACCGGGGAACCAAGTACCTTAAAAAGGGAGCGCGGCTGTACGTGTATTCCCCGGACAACGAGGGGGTAATGCTGATCTCCGGCCACATGCTTAAAGAATCGATGATGGGTTCCGATATGTCTTACGAGGACACGATCAACAACGACACCCTCTCCAGCCGCTACGATCCGGTGCTTGCCGGTTCGGAAATATGGAACGGCAACGGCGTTAGCCGCGATACCTGGGTGCTGGAACTGACCGCGAAAAAACGGACAGAAAGCTACCCCAAGCGCAAGCTCTGGATAGACAAGGAAACCGGGGACCTTTTGCACTATGAACTTTTCGCCCTTTCCGGGGCAAAGCTCAAGGAGTTCAACATGATCAGGGTGGAAACCCACGCCGGCCGCCGTTTCCCCGTGGAGGTAGAAGTCCGCGACCTCTTGCGAAGGGACAGTAAGACAACGTTTGTAATGAAAAACGTCGTGCTGGACAAGCCCATCCCCGATTCGGTATTCAGCCAAAGGAACCTGGAAAGATAAGAGTTCGCACAGAGGCACAAAGGCACTGAGAACACAGGGAGAAGAGAAGGAAAATCGAAGAGCAAAAACTTTCTTGTATCTGTGCCTCCGTGCCTCCGTGTGATATATTCTGGAGATAATTGTATGAAGCAACGTGTTATATTAATCGTTTTTGCGTTATTCGCTGTCGGCGGGCTTTTCGCGCAAATTGGCGTTTCCGGCATTTTGGACTCTTCTGTTTCTTTGCGGGCGGGGGCGGCTGACGCGCCTGCTTTTTCTTACGGCGTTGAAGAATATGCCAACATCCGTATGCAGGCGAAGATACGGGACGCGGCAACGATTTTCGG
>WRJO01000131.1 GCA_009778545.1 Treponema sp.
AAAAACGCCAGCGAGCTTGACGGCATGATGGCGGAGCTTGCCAAATACCTTCCCGCAGTCAAGGAAACCCTCATCGACGAGCGCGACCGGTACCTTGCCACCAAGATATGGGAAGCGGCGCTCAGCACCGAAGGAACCGTGCTGGCCGTTGTCGGCGCGGGCCATCTGCGAGGGATACAGACCTGTCTGGAAAAATTTGCCGAAGGAGAAGCCCCCGCCGCGCTTGAAACGCTCGAATCGATCCCTCCGCGAAGCTGGCTTTCTGCAGCCGCCAAATGGATCATCCCCGTTGCGATCGCCTCCCTAATCACCGTTGGCTTTATCCGCGCCGATTTAAGCGAATTTCTTAATAAGCTGGTGGTCTATATACTATGGAATGGCGGCCTTGCCGCGCTGGGAGCGGTTATTGCCCTGGGGCATCCGCTGGCGATTCTGGTATCATTTCTGGGCGCGCCCTTCACCTCGCTGTCTCCGTTTATCGGCGTGGGGATACTGGCCGGCCTGGTGCAGGCGGCGGTCCGCAAGCCCCGCGTCTGCGATGTCGAATCCATTTCAACAATCGCCGGCCTGAAAGACGTATACCGCAACCGGATAAGCAGGATTCTGCTGGTGTTCTTTCTGTCCAGCCTTGGCAGCTCTATCGGGACTTTCGTTTCGATACCGATTTTTGCCGACTTGTTGGCCAAGTGATAATGTAATACAATCTTTACATGAAACGCCTTTGCGTTTTTTTGGCAATCTTTTTACTTTCATTTTCTTTCGCGGCATCCCAGGAAACCGCCTCTAACGATGTTTATGGCGAGGATGCGGACGGCATCAGACTGGAATCTGCCGAAGGGCAAGCTGCCGAGCCTGATGCGGAAGCCGGCGAAACTTCCCGGACCGATGATCCTTTGCCGGCCGGCATCGCCGCCGTAGATTCCCTGATTGACAAACATACCGATAAAATGGGCTTTGCCGTCCGCTTCGGCATTGCCGCCGCAATAATAATCGTTCAGGCGCTCGTTCTCTGGCTGATGTGGAAAAAGCTTTTCAAGTGGCTGGCGGATAACGTAATCAAATCAGGCGGAGACAAAATAAAGCCGCTGACAATTCATAAACTTAAAGTCCTCAGCACGCATCGGGTTGTCATCCTTTTTTTATTTTTGCTGAGGCTTCTGAAATACCTGTTAACCGCAGTCCAGCTGATTATTACGGTCCCCCTGGTCTTCAGCCTGTTCCCTGCCACAAGGCGCTTTGCCTATACCATGGTTGGCTACGTATTGAACCCCCTGCGGAACATTTTTTGGGGCATCATACGGCACATTCCCAATTTAATTACCATTGTCGTTATTATTATCATTACCCATAATGTGGTCAGGGTTCTTAAATTTTTTGCAAGCCAGATCGCGAAGGAAAAACTGGTAATACCCCGGTTTTACCCCGAATGGGCGGAACCGACCTATAAGATTTTTCACATATTGGTATGGGCATTTACCGTCGCGATTGCGTATCCCTATCTGCCCGGATCCGATTCGAGGATCTTCCAGGGGGTTTCGGTTTTACTGGGCGTTATTTTTTCCCTTGGTTCTTCCACCGCAATCGGCAACCTTGTAGCGGGGCTGGTGATCACCTACATGCGGCCTTTCAAAATCGGCGATCGCGTCCAGATCAAGGAGATAACCGGCTTTGTGGTGGAAAAAAATCTGATGGTAGTGCGGCTGAAAACCGATAAAAACGAATACGTTACTTTCCCGAACCTGAACATCCTCGGTTCCAGCATCATCAATTACAACACATCAACCGATGAAGACGAGGAGGGCCTGATCCTCCACGTTGAGGTAACGTTCGGTTATGCGACATCCTGGAAGGTAGTGCACGAGACTCTCATAAACGCCGCCCTTGCGACCGATCATGTGCTGAAAACCCCGAAGCCCTTTGTTTTGCAAAACGGACTGGACGATTTTTACGCCCGCTACCAGATCAACTGTTACACCAAGGATGTCAAAAAGGTCCCGAAAATTTACACGCTGCTCTACGAAAATATCCAGAGCGGTTTTAACGAAGCGGGTATTGATATGACCGCCGCCCATTACGAGGTGAATGCGCTTATTAAGAGGTGAATCCGGCGGAGCCGGTTTGGAGGTGTGCGGCGGCGGCGGCGTTGCCCCATTTGAGCGCTTCTTCCAGGCTTTTGTTGTTAATTGCCGCATAGAGAATTCCCGCGCAGAAGGCGTCTCCCGCACCGGTCTTTTTTTTGATGGCGCCGGGCGCAATATCTGCGGCGGGGGATTGGACGTATTCCCCTTTTTGATCAAGGCCGAAGCCGCCTTCGGGACTGTGGATCACCGCCCAGCGGGAAACGCCGAAGTTTTGGATTACACGTAACGCTTCGGGAAGGTGGGCGGCGATAAGGCAGCCCTGCCTGTCCCGCAGCGGTATGCCGGAAATTTGACCTGCCTCAATTTCGTTGATTACGCAGTAATCGGCATACCTGAGGGCGGGCGGCACGATACTCCTGAACCTGTCACCCGTTTCGCTGACCACATCCACCGATGTCCGCATCCCCCTTTCGCGGGCATGGCAGAGCAGCCGCGCCATTTTCGTGCCGTATTCGCCGTCGCTTTGGTCGAGGGCATCCAACAGCAGGATGTACCCGATGTGGAAGAAGGCGCTGTCAATCCTGTCCCAGTCGATGTCGTCCTCGCAGAACAGGGCGTTTGCCCCCCGGTATGCGTAAAAAGTACGCTCTTTGGAGACCGCGTCTTCCATGACCGCGGTAAAGGCGGTTTT
>WRJO01000132.1 GCA_009778545.1 Treponema sp.
GAGCCGCGTGAAAAACCGTGTTTCTCGATTGCTTCGGCAGCGTAGACGGAACAGGTCGGATAGTACCGGCAGGCCTTTGGCAGCCAGGGGGATATGGCTTGCTTATAAAACCTGACCGCCGCCAGGGCTATGCGCTTCATTGCAGCAGCCCCGCCCTGGCAAGCAGCGATTGTAACTGTTCCGTTTGCCCGGCCAATGTCGGACGGGCTTCACCAGGAAATGCCAAAAGAATCATATCATTGCCGGCGCTCAGGCGGGGCTTCAGGCTCCGGTATGCCTCCCTGCCAAGCCGCTTGGCGCGGTTTCTTTTCACCGCGTTTCCAAACCCTCGGGAGAAGGTAAAGCATATCCGGTTACGGTTCAGGCTGTTTTTCAGCACAAAGAGCTTTGCCCCCCCATAACCGGCATCTCCTTTGGAGACGTAGCGCTTTCCCCTGCTAAAAACCTCTCTAATCTCGTTTCTGGCCTTTAAGCGCTCCTCCCGGGTAAACTGCAGCCTAATAGGGCTTTTTCTCGTCGGCAACCGACAGCTTATACCGGCCTTTGGCTCTGCGGCGCTTTAACACAAGCCTGCCGCCTTTTGTTTTCATTCGGGCGCGGAAGCCGAATTTACGGTTCCGCTTGACTTTGCTGGGTTGATAAGTCCGTTTCATGGGATTTTCTCCTATCCGCTCTTTATTTAAAGGTTCATGAAAACACAGTTACGCCGCCGGACAGCCGGGGCTGAACACCTGCGCTGATTATATGCCAAATTTGAAACTTTATTCAAGTGGTCATACCGGTATATTTCCTTACCGGGGGTCGGCGAAGTCGCTGTAGCGGTAGAATGTAAGGCCAAGGTCTGCGGCGGTTTTGAGCAGGAACTCCAGCCGCCGTCTGCTGATGCCCCAATCGGCGGTGTCCGAAATGTCGTGGGTGGTCAGGGGCAGCGCCAGGGGGCCGTCCAGAAATTTTACGGTTCTGAGCATGAGGGTTATTTCGCGCTCGAAATGTTCACCGCCCTGAATGATCGTGTTGTCGATGGAGCGGGAGGCGATAAATCCCGAGCGGATTTCGTCATGCCGGTAGAGGCGATAGGTTACGCCGTAGCCGCGCAGGACGGCGAATGTTCGAAGGAGTGCTTCGTGCATCCAGGGTTCGTAAAAACCAAAGGGATAGGCAAAGGCCGCCAGGGGAATCCCAGCCTGCCTGAACGCCTGTGCCGGTTCGGCGGTTTCACGGGCAAATGCCGAGGGGGAAATGAGGCGCAGGTCATGGTGGTTAAGGCTGTGATACCCGATGTCGTGCCCTCGGTTTATCGCCTTTGTGCAGAAAGGGCCGGGCTTTCCGAAAACAAAAAACGTGGCCTTTGCGCCGTATCTGTCGAACAGGTCAAAATGCCGCTCCCATGAGCTGGTGTAGTCGTCGTCAAATGACAGCAAAATTCCCGCTTTACCGGCGCGGGGCCTCCAGACAAGGCTGTCTTCCCGGGTTTCCCCCGTTTTTTTTGCCAGCGCCGTAAAACGCACCCGGTATGCGCCATCTTCGATGACTTCGGCGTTTTGCAGATCGTAGACAACTTCAAAATCACCGGCCGCGCCCAGTGCTTGGGCTTTTACGCTGATCCGCCCGTCTTCATCTACGGTATAATATTTTTCAATATCGCTGTCGTTATTCTTTACCCACTGGACGATTTGTTCAATGGAGACAATTCTTTGCGGTACCCGTCCGCCATCCCCGGACTTTGGGCGAGTCGCACAGGCGCCTAAGAAGATCGCCGTCAGCAGAACAAAACACACAGTCTGGTGCGATTTTTTTAATGAAAACATTTTCTGGTATTTCCAACTGTAGCTAATGTCTTCCGATTTGGCTATAGTAAGGGTACGGCTCTGAGGTATTGAGGGAAAATATGAAAAAGATCGTTTATCTTGTCCTGGCTCTGTTTTGTTTGGGTTCATGCGAAAAAAAAGGCGAGCAAAGCGGCTCCGTTACCGCTTTTTCCGGCTCCCATGTGGAACGGGGACGGCCCATTGCCGACCTTGCCCACTACCGCCTCGCCTATTACGAACCGGCGGAAGGCGGCGACTATGCCGGAGGTGCCATCCAGGAAAGCGATCAGCCGCTCATTGTGGCTGATTTTGGGCCCCGTGACGAACTGCCCAAGGAGATCAAAAAGCCGTCGATCTATGCTGTCTTTTCGCAACCGGTTGTTCCCCTGGCAAAGCTCGGCGAGCCGATTCGGGAAAGCGCATTATTCACCATAGAGCCGCCGCTGACCGGCGTGTACCGCTGGTACGGAACGAGGCTGCTCTCCTTTGAGCCCGACGGGGAGAGCCTACCCCAGCAGCGTTATACGATCACCGTTTCGGATCAGATTACATCGCTGGGCGGAAAGAGTTTGCAGGGGGAGCGTTCGTTCAGCTTTGAAACGGAACGGCTCTCCGTCCTGGACTGGCGGCTTGGAGATGGGGATCGCTGGGTCTGGAAGGGCAACGTGCATCCCGAAGATGCGAAGTATATCAATCTGATTTTTTCCTATCCGGTAAACCTCGACGAAATAGCCCAATGGATCGAAGTGCGGGCTGCCGGCAAAACCTGGCCCTTTACCCTTGCGCGGCTTCCCAAAATCGACGAGAAGCGGCACCGCCCTGAACAGGGCGTTCTGGTAACGATAAACGACGCGCTGCCCCTCGATGCCGAAGTGGTGATGGAACTGAAG
>WRJO01000133.1 GCA_009778545.1 Treponema sp.
GCTGAAGTTGTCAAGGACATTTTTTGAATACGATTTCCCGGCATCTTCAACCAAATCATCGTTCTGCTTGATGATCTTGCCGATAGCCCCGTGATACGGCTTTGTGGAAGCATGGCTTGCCGCCCCCAAAAGGTACGCATCGTGGTTCATCTGCAGCAGAAGCAATATCACCGTGTGCGTGTCAAAATAATAGCCCGGCTCAATTGTGCTGATGATTTTTCTTACAGCCTTTTCCAGTTTTTCCATGGTTTCCTCCTGTAATTTTGTTATTATATCACTGTTTTTGTCTGCTGCCAAGGATGGGATCAAAATATTTTTCCATTTCAATTTTTTTAAGCAGCAGTTTCAGGGCAAACCGGTAAATCACAAACGAGATCGCTATCGCCGCGATAAAGATGAGCGGGAACGACCAGGCCTGGGCAGCATCGGGCAGCAGGCGCATGAGAAATTTTGCGTAAGCGGTCAGCAGCAGAAGGAAGAATCCCACGGTTATGATAATGTTGAACAGCGTGGCCCCCAGGATAAACAGAACGGTATTTACCTTCTTGTTCATTGGGCGGGCTGCTCCTTGGGCTTGTTGGGAGTGATAATGATGGTGATAAACAGCAGAATGCAGCAGACCACCACGCTCGAGTCGGCGACGTTGAACGTAGGCCAGCGCTCAAAGCCGAAAAGGCCGTAAAATTTGACGCTGATAAAATCGACCACGCCCTCCGGCCTGAAAATCCGGTCGATTATGTTGCCGATTCCGCCGCCGAGGATTCCTGCTGTCGCCCAGCGCTGCATTCGGGTAAAATCGCTGGATCGCAGGTAATACCACACCAGTACGCCCAATACCACCAGGGGCAGGACGATGAACAGCACTGGCTTGACGGCATCGGGAATGCCGGAGCCGAGGCTGAAGGCAATTGCCTTGTTCCGCACATGGTAGATATGCAAGAAGTCATTGTTAAAAACATCGGCAATCAGGGAATTAACGGGCTTTGCCGCGATGATTGCCTTGGTACACTGGTCGGCAAGTATTATGGCGCCTGTCAGTATGAAGGGCATAAGCCGCTCTTTGTCAAATTTCATAAAAACTCCAAATAAAATTATAGCCCCGTCGGGACATCGATAAATTCAGCATCCATGCGAAGCTCTTCGGCGCAGTGACGCATAACAGCGCGTACGCCCCACACCTCGGTGGAGTAATGCCCTCCGGCTATCATGTTGAGCTTTCCCTCAAGACATTCATGGTACACGGTGTGCGAGCTTTCGCCGGTGACAAAAAGATCCAGCCCCTCTTCGATTGCCTGCAGCGCTTCCGCCGCCGCGCCGCCTGAAACAACCCCGCAGCTTGTGTTCACCGGTTTGCCGAATGGAAAAATTCCCGAAGGCGGCCTGTTCATAAAGTTGATTTTTTTCGCCGCCTCCTCGGTTGTCAGCGGCGCTTTCAGCGTCCCCTTGAAGCCGATTTTCCTGCCGTGGTACAGGCCGAACGGTTCGGGGTTTTCGATGGCCAAAAGCTCGGCGAGGGCGGCGTTGTTTCCCATCTGCGGATGCTGGTCGAGGGGCAAATGTACCGCGTACAGGCAGATGTTATGTTCCAGCAAAAACTGCAGCCGCCTCCGGTGGTTTCCCGCCACGCGCAGAGGCGAACCCCAAAACAGCCCGTGATGCACAAAGATCATTCCCGCGCCCGAGGCGGCGGCGCGTTCAAAGGTTTCCATGTTTGCGTCTACGGCAAACGCGATTTTGTCGATTTCGCTGCCGTCGTTGTCAACCTGGATTCCGTTCAGGGAATTATCCGTTCCCGCAAAGCCTTCTATCTCAAGAAAGCCCCTGAAGAATGAGTCCAGTTTTGCGCTGGTAAATGCGGTATCCACATTGGGAGTATAGTACACAAGGCGGTAATTGTACTAGTGTTCCGTTTTTGGTATGGTAAGGTATGAATACCAGCCGAAAATTTTTGTTTGCCGCCGGAATTGGCGGCCTGTTGATTACCTGTATCGCGGGAACGGCAAGCGCCGCCCCGAACGACGCCGCTCTTGGCAACGGCCTGTTTGCCAGGATTAACACGGACAAGGGCGACATCGTCGTCCGGCTTGAATTCCAGCGAACGCCGCTGACGGTCTGCAACTTTGTCGCCCTCGCGGAAGGCAAGATGAATGCCTGCCAGGGCAAGCCCTATTACAACGGCCTTACCTTCCACCGGGTAATCGCGGACTTTATGATCCAGGGCGGCGACCCGCAGGGAACAGGCTCGGGCGGGCCGGGCTACCGCTTCCCCGACGAAATCGTTCCCGCGCTTAAGCACGACGGCCCCGGAGTGCTTTCCATGGCAAACGCCGGGCCGGGAACCAACGGCAGCCAGTTTTTCATAACCCATGTGGCAACGCCCTGGCTCGACGGCAAGCACACCGTCTTCGGCAAAGTGGTTGAAGGGCAGGATGTGGTCAACGTCATCCAGCAGGGCGACAGGATAAGAAGCGTTGCGATAATCCGCAACGGCCCGCTGGCGAGCCAGTTCAAGGCGGATCAGGCGGCGTTCGACGATCTTTTGAAGGACATCGGTTCCGCCGCCGACAGAAGGACGCGATCACAGCGCGAAGCGGACATCGCCCAGATCAACGCGAAATACCCCAACGCCGTTCAATCCCCCTCAGGAGTCAAATACGTCATCCAGAAGCAGGGAACCG
>WRJO01000134.1 GCA_009778545.1 Treponema sp.
ACTTGATATTTTTCACACGGAGGCACGGAAGCACAGAAGGAATAGGGAGTAGCGGTCAAAGACCATCCTAACTATCCTTAACCTCTGTGCCTTTGTGCCTCTGTGAGAGTTATTTAGCGAAAAAAGCTTAAACTTTTCATCATTATCAACAGCACGGTGCAACCTTTTTCGGAGAAAGGGCTCTAAACAGACGTGATACAACTTTCTGATTATACACTGGGAGAATTATGCCTTGCGGCCTCGGCAAAATACGGGGAACGGACGGCGTTTTCGCTGATTCGGGGGGGAGAGGTCTGCCGCCAGGTAACTTACAGGATGATGGCTACCCGCTCACGGCAGATTGCCCTGCTTTTGGGGCGGCTTGGCGTAGCGCCGGGCAGCCGGGTGCTGCTGCTGTCGGAAAATTGCCCCGAATGGCCGCTTGCCTATTTCGGCATCGCCCTGGCGGGGGCCGTTTCGGTTCCCCTGCTGACCGGATTTTCCGGCGAACAGGCGCGGCACATCGCCGCCCACGCCGAAGTTTCGGCGGTTATCCTGAGCCGCGATATGGCGGCAAAAACCGGGCCTTTCGATTCCGGCGTGCCGCTGATCCTCATCGATTCCGCTGCCGGGGAATTATTCTTATCCGGCGAGGGCGGCGAACAGCCGATGCCCGCCATCGAAGCGGAAACGGCGGAACTGCCCCGGCGAAAAGGAGGCGACCTCGCCACGATCATTTACACCAGCGGAACCTGCGGCATCAGCAAGGGGGTGATGCTCTCCGGAACAAATATCATCTCCTGTGCCATTTCCACAGGGTCCTTTGTAAAAATAAACCGGCGGGACCGGATACTTTCCGTATTGCCGCTGGCACATGCGTACGAGTGCAGCCTGGGGCTGCTTGCGCCGGTTATGAACGGGGCGAGCATCACCTACCTCGACCGGCCTCCTTCGGCATCGGTACTGCTTCCGGCGGCAAAGGCGGTGCGCCCCACGGTTATGGCTACCGTTCCGCTTTTTATCGAAAAAATGTACCGCAGCGCCATCGCGCCCGCCCTTCGCAAAAGCCGCCTCTATCGCAGCCGCCTTACCCGCGCTCTGGCAATTTGGTTCGCCGGGCGCAAGCTTAAATCGGCGCTGGGCGGCAGGATACGCTTCTTCGGCGCCGGCGGCGCGCCCCTTTCCCCCGAGGTGGAAGTTTTTCTCCGCAAGGCGCGATTCCCCGTCGCGATAGGCTACGGCCTTACCGAAGCGGCGCCGCTGGCCGCAGGCACCGTACCCTTCCGCTTCCCCCTCAGATCGACCGGCATCGCGCCGGGGGACGTTAAGTTGCGGATTGCCGACGGCGGGGAAATACAGGTGCGCGGCCCCAACGTCATGATGGGCTATTACCGCGACGAAGAGCTGACCAGCGAGACGATCACCGCCGACGGCTGGCTGCGAACCGGCGACCTGGGCAGTATGGACGGCAAAGGCATACTCTACGTGCGTGGAAGGCTCAAGGCGCTGATACTCGGCCCCTGCGGGGAGAACATCTATCCCGAAGAAATCGAGGGCCTTTTGGGAACCTCGCAGCTTGTCGAAGAGGCGCTGGTGTACTCCGGCGAAAAAGGCGAGCTTGTGGCGATGATCAGGCTTACCGACGCGGCAAAAGCGGCGGCGACCGCAGTCGAACACGCCCTGGAGGAGCTCCGCGCCTGGGCAAACAACAAGCTGGCGAATTTTTCCCGCCTGTCACGGATTGAAATCCGGCACGAGCCGTTCGAGAAAACGCCCACCATGAAGATTAAGCGCTACCTTTACGCTTAAGCCCCGCGAGGCGTATTCTATATAACCGAAGAATGTGGTACCATGTCGACAGATGATTGTTCTCAAAGGGGTCTCTAAAAGCTATTCATCGGTTACTGCGGTGAAGAATGTCTACCTTACAATTCCCTCGGGCTGTATTTTCGGGATAATCGGGCGCAGCGGCGCGGGAAAATCGACCCTGCTGCGCATGACGAGCCTCCTGGAAACGCCGGATTCGGGCGAGGTGTACTACGGCGACGAGCGGGTAGACACCCTGCGCGGCATGGCCCTGCTGGAACGGCGCAGAAAAATGGGGATGATCTTTCAGAATTTCAACCTGCTCGGATCGCGCAACGCTGCGGGAAACATCGCCTATCCCCTGGAGATTGCCGGCCTTCAGCGGAAGCAGATCGACCGGCGGGTAGAGGAGCTTCTGGAACTGGTCGGCATCGGCGACAAGGGCGGTTCGCGGCTAAGGGAGCTTTCCGGCGGGCAGAAGCAGCGGGTCGCCATCGCCCGCGCCCTGGCGGTAAACCCCGAGGTGCTGTTCTGCGACGAGGCGACAAGTTCGCTCGATCCCCAGACGACCCGCTCGATCCTCGCCCTGATCCGCGAACTGCAGCAGACGCTGAAAATAACCGTGGTGCTGATAACCCATCAGATGGAAGTGATACGCCAGATATGCCATGAAGTGGCGGTGCTGGACGAGGGGCGCATAGTTGAGGAGGGCAGCGTCGACGCGATATTTGAAGCGCCGCAGGCCGCCGCAACAAGGGAGATGATCCGTGTCTAGCGAAAAATTGATGGAAGTGCTGTCGATGCTGCCGGCGGCGACGGCGGAAACGGTGTACATGACCGTTGTCTCGACCATGTTCGCCTGCCTTTTGGGCTTCCCG
>WRJO01000135.1 GCA_009778545.1 Treponema sp.
ATTTTTGCCCGCCCCAGCGGGGGGATGGAAACGTCGCCGACAAGAAATGCCCGAAGGTCCATGCCGGCGGCGCCTTTGCTTTCGTATTGGGGCAGCGGAACAGCAGGATCGATTCTCGATACTTTTACCATTGCCACACCTCCGCCGCCCGCATCGCGGCCGTTAGTGCCGGGGACGGTCCCTGGGACGATCAGTATTGCTCCTGCCGGGACCGCTCCTTCCACCGTTTCCGCGCTGAAATTCCCGACGGCCGTCGCCGCCAGAAGGCGGCGGGGCAGACGTATCCGCGCCGTCGGGGTCGATGGCGTCTATGTACGAAAGGTTCAGCCTGCCCATCTTGTCAATTTCGCATAACTTGACGGGGATCTCCTGCCCTTCTTTGAGTACGTCGGTAACCTGGGCAATGCGCTGGCGGGACAGCTTGCTGATATGCACCAGCCCTTCCTTGCCGGGCAGAATTTCCACGAAGGCGCCGAAATCCATTATCCGCTTCACCGTGCCGTTATACACCCTGCCCACTTCCGGGTCGGAGGCAATGCCCATGACGGCGATTTTCGCATCTTCGGCATCCTTGGTGTTCTTGCCGAAGATCGTAACGGTGCCGTCGTCCTCGGTGTTGATCTTGACGCTGTACTGCTCGCACAGCGCCTTGATGTTTTTCCCGCCGGGGCCGATGAGCGCCCCGATCTTGTCGATGTCGATCCGCAATGAAACGATCTTGGGCGCGTACTCGCTGATGTGATCCGCCGGGCGGTTTATCGTCTGGTTCATGATCGAAAGGATGTGCAGCCTGCCCCGTTTCGCCTGATCCAGCGCCTTGCTCATAATTTCCGGGCTGACCCCGGCGATTTTGATGTCCATCTGGAAGCCGGTTATGCCGTCCTCGGTTCCGGCGACCTTAAAGTCCATGTCGCCCAGGTGATCCTCTTCGCCGAGAATGTCAGATAACACCGCATAGCGGTCGCCGGGCTTTCCCCCGCCATCGGTGATGAGACCCATGGCGATGCCCGCGACGGGCTTTTTAATCGGCACCCCGGCGTGTAGCATCGATAGCGTGCCGCCGCAGACCGAAGCCATCGACGACGAGCCGTTGGATTCCATTATTTCGGAAACCACCCGCACCGTGTAGGGGAACTCTTCTTTTGAGGGAACCATCGGTTCCAGGGAGCGGCGGGCCAGGTTGCCGTGGCCTATTTCGCGGCGGCCCGTTCCCAGCCTGCCGGTCTCGCCCACCGAATACGGGGGAAAGTTGTAATGCAGCAGGAAATGTTCCCGCTTGTCGCCTTCGATGTCGTCGTAAACCTGCTCGTCAAACACCGTGCCAAGGGTCGTTACCACCAGCGCCTGCGTTTCGCCTCGGGTAAACAGCGCCGATCCGTGGGTCCGCGCCAGAATGTCCACCTCGCAGGTAATGTTGCGGATGTCCTCGGTGCCTCGCCCGTCAACGCGGCGACCGCTGTTCAGTATTGAAGAGCGGAGAATCTCGTATTCCATCTCCTCGAAAAGGGTGCCGAACAGTTTTTTCTGATTTTCGTCCTCAAGCTGGGCGGCGTACTGTTCCGCCAGTTCCAACTTAACCGCCCTGATCCCGTCATGCCGTTCCAGTTTTGTGGGCAGGAAACAGGCCGTTTCAAGCTTCGGGTATGCCGCCGCCCTAATCGCGTCCTTGTTTTCCAGCGTATATGAAAGCGGCGCCAGGGGCAGCTTTGGCTTGCCGGAAAGCTCGCGGAGCTGTTCCTGCAGAGCGCAGAACTCGACGATCATGCCGTGGGCCTTGCCCAGCGCCTCGATCATCACCTCCTCGCTGACCTCTTTTGCCCCGCCTTCGACCATCGTTATGCCGTCTTTCGTCCCGGCGACGACGATCTCCAGGGTGGATTTTTCAATCTGCTCGTAGGTCGGGTTGATTACCAGCTCGCCCTCTACCTGGCAGATCCGAACGCCGGCGATGGGGCCGTTGAAGGGAATGTCGGAGATATGCACCGCAGCGGACGCGGCGATAATCGCCAGCATGTCCGGCGGGTTTACCTGATCCGCCGAAAGCGTGGTGGGGACAAGCTGTATGTCCCTGCCGAAACTTTTGTCGAAAAGCGGGCGCATCGGGCGGTCGATAATGCGGCTGACGAGGATCTCCTTGTCCTTGGGACGGGTCTCCCGTTTGATAAAGCCGCCGGGGATCTTGCCCGCTGCGTAATATTTTTCGTTGTAATCAACCGTGAGGGGCACATAATCCAGCCCCTCAACCGATTCCGCAGAGGAACAGACGGTGGCGATGACCGCCGATCCCCCGTATGTGGCGAAAACCGAGCCGTTTGCCTGTTTTGCCATCCTGCCGGTCTCCAGGACAAGGTCCTTTCCGGCGATTTGGAGTGTTACTTTTTGCATCATTATTTGCGGAGACCCAGCTCCTTGATCAGTTTGCGGTATCCTTCGAGGTTGGTATGCTGAATGTATTTCAACAGCCGCCGCCGTTTGCCGACGAGGATTAAAAGCCCCCGCTGGCCGGACTTGTCTTTCTTGAATTGTTTGCAGTGACCTGTGAGCTGGTTTATCCGCTCGGTTAACAGGGCAATCTGAACCTCCGTAGCGCCGGTATCCTTCTCGTTCTTTCCGAATTTGGTAACGATGGATGCAACACTTTCTTT